>JASFVZ010000272.1:0-4300 GCA_050049565.1 Chromatiaceae bacterium
CGAGATGCCCCTGAATGCTTGCAGGGCCCTCTTGTGGATTGGTGGCTATGATGTCTGTATCCGGGCTCGCCACCGCCTTTGCCGCGACTTCGATCTTGCGCGTCATGGAGGCGGTGGTATTGGGATTAATAACTAAAAGCCTCATACCCGCCTCAAATGTCCCCGCCAAGATAGGCGGCTTTGATACGTGGATCGTTCATTAACTCTCTCGAATTGCCCTCGATCACGACTTTGCCGGTGGTAAGCGCATACGCCCGGTGTGAGATCGATAGCGCCATACGCGAGTTCTGCTCGACCAACAGGACCGATACCCCTTCCTCACGATTGATCGAAACGATTGACCGGGCAATGTCCTGAACCAGCTTGGGTGCTATGCCAAGTGAAGGCTCATCCATCAGCAGCAGGCGTGGCTTGGCCATCAATGCCCGACCGATGACCATCATCTGCTGCTCACCGCCTGACAGTGTCCCGGCCGTTTGTCCGAACCGTTCCTTGAGACGTGGAAACCGCTCCAAAACGCTGTCGAGCGTACCCTTTACACCGGCCTTGTCGCGGCGGGCGAAAGCCCCCATCAAGAGGTTGTCTTTCACCGACATATAACGGAAGATCCGACGGCCCTCCGGGACCATGGCTATACCGCCCGCGACGATATCGGCGGGGTTCTTACCGTCGATCCGTGTGTCTTCAAAACGAACCGACCCTGATTTGATTTGGGCAAGGCCCGTAATTGCACGCAGGATCGAACTCTTCCCAGCACCATTGGCACCGATGAGCGCGACGGTCTCGCCTTTATCGAGATCGATTGAGACCCCCCTTAGCGCGTACACGTGATCGTAGTACAGCTCGATATTCGAGAATTCCAACATCTTGCTCATGGCTCAGATTCCGATCTCGTCATCGGCGCTACCGAGATAGGCTTCGATGACCTTTTCGTTGTTCTGAATCTCTTGTGGCGTCCCTTCGGCGATCATCTCGCCGAAGTTCAGCACCACGATCCTGTCCGATATCTTCATGACCGCCGGCATATCGTGTTCCACCAACAGGACCGTCACACCGCGTTCGTCCCGGACCTTCCGAACGAGATCGACCATACGCATCGTTTCGTCGTGATTCATGCCGGCGAAGGGTTCGTCCAGGAGCAGAACCTCAGGGTCGGTCGCAAGCCCTATCGCGATACCGAGTGCGCGCAAATTGCCTTGCGGAAGATTCGAGGCCTGTTCCCCCGCAATCGGGGTCATGCCGAGAAAATCGATCAGCTCGTCCGCATACTGCCCAAAGCGATCCACGTCCGAACGTGCGGCCTTGGTGCCCCAGAAATACCCCGCGAGCGAGGCCTTGGAGCGCAGATGCTGGGCGACGATGACGCTTTCTCGCACAGTCATCGATTTGAAGATCGTGGTCTCCTGAAAGGTTCTTACCACCCCCCTGCGTGCGGCGATATGTGGCTTGCGGTTAGAAATCCGCCAGCCTTTGAACAATACCTGCCCCGAGGTCGTCGGCAGGAAAGACGAGATCATCTTGAAAAGGGTGGACTTACCCGCCCCGTTTGGCCCGATGACAGAGAGGATCTCGTTTTCCTGCACCTCGAAACTGACATCATGGTTGGCGGTAAGCCCGCCAAAACGCTTGGTTACATTCTGTACTTGAAGGAGTGCGCTCATTCGCCGGCTCCTTTCCGCTGCGGGAGGCGCAGGCTCAGTAAGCCATTGGGCAGCACCAGCATGAGGAGTATCAGCAGGCCCGAATAGACGAGGAGCTGGAACTGGCCGAGTTCGAAGAGCAGATCCCAGCCGAAGTAGAGTACGAAAGTCCCGAGCATCGGCCCGAACACGTAACCCAGACCACCCAGGAAGCAGTTCAGCATGAAATTCACGCTATCGGCGACCTGAAAACTGGATGGGTAGACCGATTGCGCAATGGAGCCGAACATGGCACCAGCGATACCGCCGAGGAACGAGGATATTGCAAACACGATAATCCGCACATAGGCGATGTTGACGCCAATGGAACTCGCCAGCTCCTCGTTCTGCTGCATCGAGCGACAAAGATGCCCAAGGCGTGAGTTAACCAGCCGGTACATGCCTGCGAATGTCAGCACCATCAGGAGACAAGCGGTGTAGTAGAACGCGAGACGTGAGTTGTCCAGCGAACCGAAATCCGGAACCAGTGTCAGACCGAAGATCGACAACTCGCCGGGCAGTGGGATCGACGTGATGCCCTTGGCTCCATTCGTGATTGGCAGTGCCAACGCCGTCAGGGTGACGACCTGGGTCAGAACCAGCGTGATCATCGCGAAGTAAACGCCGCGCAGCCGCAGTATCGGCAGGCCGATCAGGATTGCCACGAGCGCAGCGAAAAGTCCTGCCAATGGCAACGACAACCAGAATGACATCCCCGCTTTGGTGACGAGAATTGCCGAGACGTAGGCGCCGATGAGCGCAAATGCCCCCTGTCCAATATTGATGCGGCCGATGTAGAAGGTCAACCAGACGCCGGCGCTTGCAATCGACAAGATGGCCACAGACGTTAGAGTGAAGTAGAAATCAGTCCGGCCCGACGCAGAGATCAGTGCAGGGACGACAATGAAAAGCGCGACCAGGAACAGGGCGACACCACCCCAGCGCGCTGCAATAAACTTCGTCATCCGATTATCCCCAGGGTTTGCCCATCAGTCCCTGCGGACGGATGGCGAGGAAAATCATCAGCGACACGAAGATCAGCAGATACGTGATGTCGCCGTATTGAGAGAGAAGGGCGAGACCGATAGCTTCGAGAAAGCCCAATATGATCCCGCCGGCAATGGCGCCCGAGATGACCCCTGCGCCACCGATCATGACCATGATGAACGCCTGGATCGACGTCGGCCCACCCATGCCCAGGTTGACACCCGTGATGGTCACGAGCAGTCCGCCGACGAGACCCGCCAACATTGCACCCAGGGCGAAACCGACCATCGAATAGCGATCGACGTTGACGCCCATGAGTTGTGCCGCCGATCGATCCTGTGCGAGCGCGCGGAGGGCGCGACCGGTTTTTGAGTATTGCATGAATAGAATGAACGCGACGATCGATACGATTGCCAAAACACCGATAAGAATGCGGTCGTAAGGCATGATCACCCGGAAATCCCAGTTGAAGACCCCGTCGACGAGTTTGGGTACCCCGCGCTGCTTTTCACCGAAGAGCAGCAAGATCATCGCATCGAAAAGGAATGCGAGACCGGCAGCGAGTAGCATCGTACTTTCTTCGCGGGACGATCGTTTGATGACCGGTGCGAACAGGTAGCGCTCGATCAGTGCGCCCAAAACCGCGAGTGTGATGCAAGACATCAGTAGCGCGAAGGCGAAAGGCCAGCCAAGCTGCCCATAGAAGGTGTACGTCACGAATCCGCCGAGGACATACATCTGCCCATGTGCGAAGTTGAGCACGTTCATTAACGCGAAAATCAATGTCAAGCCCAACGCGATCATCGCGTATTGCGCACCCAGATAGATGCCATTGGCCAGGATCTGTTCCATACCGCCCCCGTTTTTGATTCGCCCGTGTCCCGCCGAAGGGAGGGACACGGGTTGGCTTATCGTTCAAATGTGACTACCGGGCGAAAATGATCAGTCGACTTCCGCGACGAAAAGCGTTTCGAACTCGCCGTCTTGGTAGACATTCACGACCAATGGAACAGCCAGCTGCCGCTTTTGCCCAAACGACGTCATGCCGACATAGCGCAGCTTGGCGTCACCCTTCATGTAGGGATTCGGCGCTTCGAACGTATCGATGGTTTTCTTGAACTCCTCGACGTCATCGATCGCGGCTGGGTTGGCCTTGAGCGTCTCGAGGATGTACTCCAGCGCATAGACTTTGGTATTGGATTCATCGTTGTACTCGCCGAACATCTCGGTGTAGCGGTCGACGAATTCCTTCATGGCGTCCGAGGCGATCTCAGGCGTCGACGCGCCGCCCACAGAGATGAAACCGTTGGCTAAATCACCGGCGCCTTCGCGCAGTACCGTTGCGTCTTGAGCGGTCTCGGTCGAGATGAATCCTTCGAAGCCCAACTCCCGGGCAGACCGAACCAGCTGTGGCGCGTTGGCTGGTGAGACGCCCGACAGAACCAGGAGATCTGGTCGCGTGCGCATCACCGGGGTCAGCAATGGCATGAAATCGGTCGTGTTCACTTGATAGGTGGCATTGTCCGAGACGACCTCAAGGCCTAGCGCTTTGGCTGCCGCGACGCCACCCTCACGTTGTGACAGTGGGTCCGACTCATTAGCGGCGACGAAAGCCACGGTTTTCACGCCCTTCT
>JASFVZ010000273.1:0-4278 GCA_050049565.1 Chromatiaceae bacterium
CCCACGGCGTTGCTGCTCGCTCATGTACGGCAGGTACACAGCGCTCACAGCGCCTTGTTGGCCGAAAAAACGACCGCCGTCGCTGTGTTTCAGTTAGTGTGAACAGGCCCTAGCATGAGCTCCGCGACACGACGCGCCCGCCGGCCGGTCGATGTCTGGCCGGGCTACGTGGACGTAATGGCGGCACTGCTGATCCTGGTCATCTTCGTACTGCTGCTGTTCAGTTTCGCCCAGTTTCTGCTTTCTCACCTGCTCGACGAGCAGGAGACCGAGCTGGATGTGATGTACCAGCGCGTCGTCGAACTCACCGACCTGCTCGGTCTCGAACAGGAGAGCACCGCCAGGTTGAGCCAGGACGTCGCCAACCTGACATCGCGGGTTCAGGGGCTGACCGATGACAAGGCGGTACTGACCGCCCGGGTCGCCAACCTGGACCAGGCCAACCAGGCCCAGCAGAACCAAATCGGTCAACAGCTGCTGCTGATCGCCAGCCTGCAGGAGGACATCGACAGCCTGCGCAAACTGCGCGCCCAACTGGAATCCGATGTCGGCAGGCTGGCGGCCGAGCTGGACACCAATGTCACCGCGTTGGGTGTCGAACGCGACCGCTCGAAGGCCCTGGCGACACGACTGGCCGAGCAGACCGAATACACCCTGTTGGCGCAGCAGGAAGTGGAACAGCGCGAAATCCGGATCCAGGCGCTGTCGGCACTGGTGGCCGAGCGTGACCGGGCGATAGCCGAGGAGCGCCAGCTCAGTGCCGACGCCAAGGCCGAGATCGCGCTGCTGAATACCAAGCTCGATGACCTGCGTCGGCAGCTGGAAGAGATCGACCGGGCGCTCGCCGTCGCCGAGGCCACCAAGGCCGAACAGGCGGCTCAGATCAAGGATCTGGGCGAGCGGCTCAACGTCGCGCTTGCACGTGAGGTGAACCGCCTCAAGCAGTACCGGTCCGATTTCTTCGGCCGCCTGCGCGAGGTGCTGGGGGCCAATCCATCGGTGCGCGTCGTCGGCGACCGTTTCGTACTGCCGTCAGAACTGCTGTTCGCGTCAGGCAGCGCCACGCTGGGAGAGCCCGGGCGCATCGAGCTGGAGAAGCTCGCAATCACGCTGCGCGAACTGGCCGCACGCATCCCCGCCGAGATCGACTGGATCCTGCGTATCGACGGCCATACCGATGCGATACCGATCAACACGCCGCAGTTCGCCTCGAACTGGGAGCTGTCGACCGCGCGTGCGGTCTCGGTGGTGCACTATCTGATCGAGCAGGATATCGCGCCGCAGCGCCTCAGCGCGACGGGCTTCGGCGAGTATCACCCGATCGACCCCGGGCAGGATCCCGAGGCATTGCGACGCAACCGGCGCATCGAGCTGAAACTGACAGCGCGCTGACACATCCCCGGTGGGCTGCTCGACGGGTGCGCTCAGCTGACATCGTTGCTGTGTTCCGGTGCGCTTTTTGCGGCAGGATTCGAACGACCGAAACCGGGTGGCACGCCATCGCAGATCAGCTCCAGCCAGCAATCCTCGAACTGGCGCCATTGGGCCTCTTCGGGGCCGTCACTGTGACTGACCGGAAACTCCATCAGTTCAAACGGTGCTGTCAGGTGATTGGCAATGCCGTAGACGGTCTTGGCCGGTACGACGTCGTCCTCCAAACCCAGCGCCAGCAGGGTGGGACAGCGGATCCGATCGGCGAAATTGACCGTGTCGAAGTAGCGCAGGACCAGCATGGTGTCTTCGACCTGGTCGGTGCGGCTGGCGAGAAACCGGCTTATCTCGGCACCCGAACCGGTCTTCACGAACAGGTTGCGTCCCTCCGCCCAACCGAACGTCGGCACGCCAACCGCCAGGACGTCGGCCATGCCCGACACGGCTTGTGACATCAGCGCCAGACCACCGGCAAAGCTGACCCCCTCGAACAGCGTGCGCGTCGCCGGGTTCGCGAGCAGTTGCCTTGCAACGCGCCCCGCCTGGATATAGTCACAGACCGCCAGCCGTATCACCGAGGTCTCCGGCGTATCAATACCGGTCACGACGTATCCCCAGCGCGACGGGTGCGGCAGAGCGCCGGCCGATATGCCGAAGCCGCGGATATCGACAGCGAACACATTGACCCCGCGACGGGCCCAATCCCATCGCGGCTGGCACTGGCAGCCATAGCCATGACTCGTTATCACCAGCGGACGTGACGTGGCATCGGTCCAGTGCAGCCAATAGCCCGAGATACGCACATTACCGAGTGAGATGAAGGAGACGATGTCGAGACGCACACCCGGGATCCCGGCGGTCGTTTGCGGTTGCCGTCGGGCGCACGGATCGATACGCATGAGTTGCGCCTGGGTGCTGTCCCAGAAAGCGTTGAAGTCCTCCGGGCGCGTCAACGCCGGTTTGAATGTGCGACGCATGATCTAAACTCTACCGCATAAGCCGGTGCAGACGACGGATTCGTGAGCTTCGAGCCCGTTGGCGCGGCGCTGAGAACACTGGGTCATGGTTTCCATCGATCTATTGCGAGAACTCAGTTTTTTCCGCGGGCTGCACTCCGATATCCTGGAGAAGATCGCAGCCAGCAGCACCGTCGTCGAACTGGACAACAACGCGCTGGTCACGCGACAGCACGATCGTGCGATCGCACTGTTCATCCTTCTCACCGGTCGCGTGCAGTTTCTCATCGAGGTCGAGGGTAGCGGCAAGCTGCTGGTCGGTATGGGTAGCGATCCCGGCCTGATCATCGGTTGGTCCGTTTTCCGGGCACCGTTCCGCTACATGACTGACGTGCGCTGCGAAGGGCCCTGCCGCCTGCTGCGAACCCCGCATCATGTGATCGACGAAATGATGCAGCACGACCCGGGCAGCAGCCTGCTGATGCTGCGCCGCGTCACCGAGTCGCTGGCGCTGCGCCTGGAGGGGGAGCGCGCCAAACTGCTGCAGACCGCAAACCCGGAGTCGAGCCTTCCGCGCAGCCTGCCCGATCACGGCCCCACTCTGGAGACCCCCTGGCGATTCGACCAGCTGAGCGAATCGAGCGTGATGGTGGACTTCCTGGCCCACTCGGCCTTGCTCGAGGGCCTTGATCCGAAACTGCTCTACTGGCTGTCCGATCAGGCCGTCGTGCAGACGTTCGCCAGCGGGGACGAAGTGATCCGACAGGATGCGATCGCCGACACGATATACCTGTTGATCGATGGCCGTGTGGGTTTCTCGTATTGCGACGAAGGGACCGGCCGCTGCGTCTATCTGCGTGCGCTCGAAGGCGTCGGCGATCCGCTGGGCTGGTCGGCACTGGTCGACCCCAGGCGCTATCGCACCACGGCGTTCGCGCTCGAATTGACCCACGTGGCGGCGTTGCCCGGTGATGCGCTGCATAAGCTCTGCGATCAGGATCCAGCGGTCGGCGTGATCATCATGCGCCGGGTGTTGCGCGCGATCGCCTCGCGCCTGCGCTTTACCCGCGTGCGGCTGGTGGCACGACGCTATGGCGAGGAGGTCCTCGCGATGCGCAGCATCCTCGATCAGGCCGCCGAATCGCTCCCGGTCACGTCGCCGCTGCACAAGATTCCCCATCTGCTCGAGAATCGACTCACCCTGGCGGACGCGTTCAGCGCCCTCGAACTGACACGCGCCCATGGCAATGCGGCCGAGCGCAACCTGGCAGAGCTGTCGCTCGAACTGCTGCAGGACGTGCACAAGGAACTCGAACTGTATCAGGGGCTGCAGGCAACCTATGAGGCGGTCGCCAACGCCCCGGAGGGGACATCGGCCAGAGAGGTGAGAAAGCGCAGCATGGTCGCCTTTACCAGGCTGTTCGAGCGGCTCGACTGCCGGATTCGAGGGACCGAGAACCTGCCTGAGAAGGCCGGCAACATCGTGATCATGAACCATCTCGAGAACCACATGGATACGATGCTGCCCAACGAGTTCCGCCTCACGCTGGACAGCCACTTCGTCTCGAGCATGATCCTGTTCCGCAAATACGGCGAGGCGCCGATCCGGGTCGTGCGCAAACCGGAACTCGGCTGGTACGGCTACCAGCAGTATTTCGATCGGCTCGACTACCTGTATGTCTACCCGGGCGAGGTCGATGAGGAGGACAAGGATCAGGCGCTGACCCGCGAGACACGTAACCGGCAATTTATCGAGCAGGCCGCAGCGCATCTCAACGCCGGGCGCAACCTGCTGATCGCACCGGAGGGTCGCTGCAGCTTCACCGAAGATTCGCCCGGTACCTTCAAAGCCGGGGCATTCCGGCTGGCGGCGGCGGTTGAACCCGAGCCG
>JASFVZ010000274.1:0-4258 GCA_050049565.1 Chromatiaceae bacterium
CTTCGCCCAGGATATTCCCGCCAATGGCCTCGAAGTGGGCCACAAAATATTTGCTCAGACTCTTGGTGTACGCGATGAACTGGTCGGTGACCACATAGGCATTTTTCCAACCCCGCTCATTGATCGCATACTCGGCTGCCGTAGCGCCCATGGTGGTGTTCCACATCGACAAGGTGAACTGCTTGTCGCCGAGTGACCAGGAGCTGTAGAGCGGGTCCGAGGCACAGGTTGAAATGCCTACGATGCCGACCTTCTGAGCCTCACGGCTGGCCGGTCCGCCAAAATCGAAGTCACATGGTGCGACAATGAGCTCCGCCCCCTTGTCGATGAGCTCCACCGCGATATTGCCCACGGTGACCGGGTCGCTCTTACCGTCAAGATTGATGAACTTGACCGGCTTGCCCAGCAGCCCGCCCGCGTCGTTCAGGGCCTTAACCGCTACCTGCGCCCCTTTCAGCCCCGGCTCATCCAAAGGTGCCTGCACACCGGTGGAACTGAGTGCGCCACCGATCAGGATGACGTCCGATTCTTCTGCATGAGCGCTACTGACGACTGCGAAAACCAGACCGGCGCACAGCAGGCTTTTGAGGCATTTGACAGAGAATTTCATATATCAATTACTCCTTTTGATTTGGCTATGACGTTTGCCCACACGCATGGATGACAGCGGTTGGTTGTTCAGCTCGCGCTTTCCGCGCATGGCGCCCCAACCGCACCAACTCGAGACACGCAATAACCGCACCAATCGAACGAGTCCCGCCTGCCGGCCGCGGTTCCTGATCGCGAAACGGAAAAACTGACCGGGACTCGAAGGCGATGCATCGCAATGAAGCGCGCCTTGCACCATCAGGATACCAAAAGGCAGGCGCGGCGATGGCACGCTGCCTGCTCCTGCCTTCACATGCGTGGTATCGGCCGTCTCCAGTCGACTCGGCCGCGTCACTGTGAAAATGAAATGTTTGTGTTGTTTTGCACTGAAAACTGACCCGGGATTGGCATCGAAAATTGACTCACCGGAACTACAGCAAGCTCCAGAGTGACGGGCATTTTCTGATCCTGGCCTGGGTCAGCGATTCGACGCAAATATGTGAATCACTGGGTCAATCGACCGTGTAAATCAACACCCAGTGGGCATTCCCAACCCAGTGCTTCATAGTTGTCTGAAATCCTTCGGAATCACTAGGCTAACCGCTTGAGCCACCGTCCCAGGCAAAGGTGCGGCCAGAAGTGTTGCGCGGAGTGGTTTTTCTCAGGATTCTGCGGAGTTAGAGAGGTGGCGATGGAGGCCGTCGACGATATCGATGCCACCCAATCGTGAAATGACGGACACCTTTTTCGGCCCCTGACGCAGCACACCTAGTTTGGGCTGATTTCGCTTTTCAGCTTCGTTTCAGATAAGGCTTCTAATCTTCGATTATCGGAAGACTTGGAGGCCGCATGTACAACGCACCACAGCAGATCACCGTTTGGGATCCGTTTGTCAGGGCTTTTCACTGGAGCCTGGCAGTCAGCTATCTACTCGCCTGGGTCACTGCAGAAGACTGGCCAGGACTGCACGAGCAGTTGGGCTACTTCGTCCTGGTGCTCCTCGGTCTGCGGCTGGTATGGGGGCTGATCGGCACCCGGCATGCTCGGTTCAACAGCTTCGTCCGAGCGCCGTCCGCAGCGTTGGGCTACCTACGCTCACTCGCGCAAGGTCACCCGAAAGACTACCTTGGCCACAATCCCGCTGGCGGTTGGATGGTCATTGGCCTGATTACCGCCCTCGTGGCGACCGCATCGACCGGCATTCTCGCCAACGATGGTGGAGAACTATGGGAAGAACTTCACGAGGGACTCGCTAATATCTCGCTGCTGCTTATCGTCGTACACGTGGTTGGTGTGCTGGCTTCGAGCGTGCTGCATGGCGAGAACCTTATCAGAGCAATGCTCACCGGAAAAAAGACGAGGAGTGCTACCGATGTCTGAAACTACTAAGATCAAACTTTCTTGGGTGCTTGTCGGCCTGATCGGCATTTCTGCCATGGTGCTGTTCAGTGGCTGGATACCAGCCGGTGCGTCGAACGACCACGAGGTGGCCAAGGCACTCCGACAAGAAGGCACCATCCTGCCACTGAGTGAACTCCTCGCCCGCGAGGAACTCGCAGGCGTGCGGGTCATCGAGGCTGAACTCGAGCACGAGCACGGTCGCGCGGTCTACGAACTGGAGCTCCTGCACGATAACGGCCGCGTCTACGAACGCTACTACGACGCGACAACGGGCGAACCGCTAGGAGACTGACTTGCGTCTCTTGCTGGTCGAGGACGACACCGAGCTGGCTGCCGGCATCGCCGGGGACCTTCGTCACGAGGGCTATGCCGTCGATTGCACAGAGGATGGCATCGAGGCCGGCTATCTCGGTCGCGAAGAAATCTACGACGCCGTCATCCTCGACCTTGGACTTCCGGGCAAACCCGGCCTGGACGTGTTGCGCGATTGGCGTAAGGCGGGCCTGACCACGCCGGTCTTGATTCTGACGGCACGCGATGCCTGGAGCGAACGGGTGGCCGGTTTGCGCGCCGGGGCCGATGACTACCTCGGCAAACCGTTCCACACCGAGGAACTCAGCGCGCGACTCCAGGCCCTGCTGCGACGCAGCACCGGTCGCGCCAGCGCCGAACTGGTGGTCGCCGGTTTGCTGCTGGACGAGGAACGTCAAACGGTTCGGCACCCGGATGGCTCCGAAACCCAGTTGACCGCGATTGAATTCCGGCTGTTGCGCTATTTCATGACGCATGCGGACCGCGTGCTGTCCAAGTCCCGTCTGACGGATCACATCTATGAAGACGACAGGGGGCGGGATAGCAACGTCCTGGAAGTCTACGTACGTCGACTGCGGGACAAGATCGGTCGCGACGTCATTGAAACGCGGCGCGGACAGGGCTATCTCTTCCGGAGCAGGCGTTGAGCTCACTCGAGCGACGGCTGGTTATCGGCCTGAGCGCCCTGCTGCTCCTGGTTTTTGCGGTGCTGCTCTGGGGCTCGGTGTCCGCCGTGCGCTCACTCGCCGAGGCTCACGTCCTGACGCGCCTCGAACATGACGCCGAGGCGCTGGTCACCGCCTTCGGCCCGACCAGGCGAGGCCAGGTCCGACTGCGCGAGGGACGCATCACGCCGATCTACCAGCAGCCGTTGTCGGGCCACTATTTCATCTTTGCTTTGGAGGACGAGACCAGAATCCGCTCCCGTTCACTTTGGGACGAAGACCTCCCGCTCGAACGGCAACTCCCTGGCGATGTAATGGTGCAACATTTGAACGGCCCAGGCGGCCAGCACTTGCTGGCAAGAACGGCGGGTTACGAAAAGGCTGGCCAGAGCTTCTCGCTGTTGGTGGCCGAGGATCTCACGCCCATGCGCCGTCAAATCGATCGCCTGCAGTGGATGGGGCTGGTGCTGCTCGTCTGCACATTCGTGGTCATGGTGTTGTTTCAGCGATTCATCCTGCGACGCGGCTTCCTGGTCCTGGATCGCGTGCAGCAGGAGATCCAGCAAATCACCCGCGGCAACCGGCAGCAGATCGAAGAACTGGGCCCAAGCGAAGTTCGCTCGCTGACTACCGAAGTCAACCGACTGCTCGGCCAGCAGCAGCGCCGTTTGCAGAGGAGTCGCCAGGCGCTGGGCAACCTTGCTCATGCCCTGAAGGGCCCGCTTTCTCTGATGACCCGGGATATCGAGGCCATGCCAGCCTCTGACAATGAGCGGGCGCGTCTGACAGCACGTCTGTCTCACATCAGCGCACTCATTGATCGCGAGCTGAAACGCGCACGCATCGCCGGCCAGGGTCCAGGTCAGCACTTCACCCCCTCACGTCATGTTCCGGAGCTCGTAGAGGCACTCACCCAACTCCATCGAGAGCGCGGCATCAATATCGATGTTGGGTCGCTGCCAGAACAGCCGCTACCGTTCGATTACGAGGACATGCTCGAACTGCTCGGCAATGTGCTGGACAACGCCTGCAAATGGGCCACGAGCAAAATCGAACTCGAGGTTACCATCGGGAATGACGTCATGTTCACCGTCAGCGACGATGGTCCCGGCGTCGATCGGGACGCACGTGAGGCGTTGCTGGAACGTGGCAGCCGGCTTGATGAACAGATCGACGGACACGGGCTCGGACTTGCAATCGTCAAGGACCTGGTTGACGACTATGGCGGCAGCGTAGACATCGAGCGCTCTGATTCCCTGGGCGGACTCAGAGTCCGTGTCCGCCTACCGATC
>JASFVZ010000275.1:0-4253 GCA_050049565.1 Chromatiaceae bacterium
GCCCGACGAATGCACGGCCGGCGCCCTGGCGACCTGCCGCAGCATCAAAGCACGATGAACAACACCGCCGGCAGGATAGCGAGGCTGGCGATATTGCCGATCAGCACGATCGCGGCGACCTGCCGCGGGGCGATTCCATAGCGCTCGGCCAGCATGAAGTTCAGTACCGCCGGCGGTAGCGCGGCGAACACCAAAAGCTGGGCGATCTGAATCTCGGGCAGCGGCATGACGGACACGACGCCGACCGCAATCAGCAGGCCGGCGAGCGGCCCGACCAGTGCACCGGTAAGCCCGATCCGCCAGTCCGTCAGGTCGACACCGGTCATCCGTACGCCGAGGGCGAACAGCATCAGCGGTATCGCGATCTGCCCGAGCAGGTCGATCGCCTCGCGCAACGGCAGCGGAACCGGTACATTGAAAGCGGCGACCAGCAGACCCGCCAGCGTCGCCGCCAGCATTGGCAGGCGCAGCAGCTTGATCGGATTCACATGGCCGGTCAGCATCGCGTTGCCGACCGTGAAGTGCAGCGTGTTCTCGACCAGGAACAGGATCATCGCCGCCGGCAGCGCGTCCTCGCCGAAAGCGAACAGTGCGAGCGGCAGACCCATGTTGCCGGAGTTATTGAACATCATCGGCGGCAGGAAGACCTTGTTGCCGAAGCCGAGCGCGCGCGCGACCGGCCAGGCCAACAGGCCGGACCCCAGGACGACGACGGCCGCACCGACAGCCAGTTCCGCATACCGGGCCAGTTCGAAATTCTCGCCGGCCAACACCGAGAAGATCAGCGCGGGCGTGAAGATCTCGAGATTCAGGCGGTTGGCCGATGCCATGTCCGGCCCGTGCCGGAGCGCGTACCCGTAGCCGAGCCCGACGATCGCGAAGATCGGAAAGACGATCAGGAAAACGTCGAACATCGGGGCGCCATCAGCGGACGGGAAGCGGCGCAGGATAGGCGGCTGCGCGCCCGACCACAATCGTGTCGTTCGGCCACAAAAAGCTGCGGCCGCGGTTGGTCAGAATAAGGCGATGCCTCGACAATGGTTCACCGCCGACCTGCACCTGTCGATGGAACGACGTCGACGCGGCAACGTTTCGACCCTTTCCTTGCCGGGCTGCCCCAGCCGGGCGACCGGGTGTTGATCCTTGGCGATCTGTTCGATGTCTGGATCGGCGACGCACCGGGTAGCGCTTCCCGGCGGCAACGAGGCGACACGGCTCGTCTTGCCCGAGCGGCACGGACACCATGCGATCGCCCGGTTCGACAATGGACACCGGCTCACCCCGGTCGAGATCGGCGACTGAACCCACGACGGCCGGTCCACCCGCCGGCCGACGCATCCGTCAGCCCTTGCTGCAGAGCGCCTCGAGGCGTCCGAGTTCGGCCTCACTGAAGCCCGCCTGAAGCCGTGCGGTCCTGTGCAGCGGGCCGCGGATCTCGCCGCGGAAGTGTGCGTCCAGCAGGTCGAAGTAGGTCGTCTCCGAGTCGAGGCCGCGCTGTTCGCAGAGGAAACGGAACCAGCGCGACCCGGCTTCGACATGGCCGACCTCGTCGCGCAGGATGATCGCGAGGATATCGGCGGTCGTCTGGTCGCCGGCCTTGCCGAAGCGCGCCATCATGCCGGGGGTCACATCCAGGCCCCGTGCCTCCATGACCCGCGGGACCAACGCCATGCGCCGCAGCGGGTCCCCTGCCGTCTGTACCGCAAGGTCCCACAGACCATTGTGCGCCGGGAAATCGCCGTAGGCATAGCCAAGCTCCCCGAGGCGATCGCGCAGCAGGGTGAAGTGGTACGCCTCTTCGGCCGCGACCCGGGTCCAGTCGGCGTAATAGGCATCCGGCATGTTGCGGAAGCGGTAGACGGCATCACAGGCCAGGTTGATGGCGTTGAACTCGATGTGCGCGACAGCATGGATCAGTGCCGCCCGACCCTCGACCGAGCCGAGCCTTCGCTGCGCGAGTTTCGCCGGTGCGACCAGCTCAGGCCGTACCGGCCGGCCGGCCGTCACCGATCCGGGTTGGTGCACAGTCCGGTCGATTCTGAGGTAACCGGCATCGAATGCCACGCGGAGTTGCCCGGCCAGGTCCAGCTTCTCGTCGACATCGCTGCACTGCAGGCAGGCGCCGGCACGCTCGAACAGGCAATCGCTGCTCATGCGATCTCCCGCCATGCCATGACCAGGTCGGTCACGTTGGTCCCGGTCGGACCGGTGGTCAGCAGGTCACCGGTCTGCTCGAGATAGGTCCCGGCATCCGCGCGATCGAGGTGCGCCGTCAGCGACAGGCCCTCGACCTCACCACGCTCGACGGTCTGGTTGTCGACCAGGGCGCCGGCATCACCGGTGGGACCATCGGTACCATCGGTGCCGGCACTGAGCACCAGGGTCGCTACCTCGCCGGCAATATCGCGGGCCAGCTGCAAGGCGAGCTGCTGGTTGCGGCCGCCCCGCCCGGGTTGCGCCGGCAGGATCACGGTCGCCTCGCCGCCCCAGAGATGGACCACCCCCGGCTCAGACCGCAGGGCCTCGTTCACTGCAGCCGATACCGCGTCGAGCGATCCGTCGAAGTGTTGGCGGTGCCACCGCGCCGGTATACCCAGTTCCTCCAGCTGCCGGGCTGCCGCCGCCAAGGCATCGTCGAGGCAGGCGATCACCTGCACGCTGGTCCGCCCCGGATCGCCCCCCTGCCCACTGCCGGTGGCCTGCGCGGGCAGCACGTCGAGCAGCCAGTCCGGCAGTCCGTCCGGCAGACGGTCGTCGGGCGGTGGAACCAGCGGACCGGAACCGATCACCGCCGGGTCATCGCCCTCGACATCCGAGATCAGCAGCCCGATCACCGGGCGTGGCGCCAGCAACGCGGCCAGACCGCCACCTTTGACCCGGGACAGCCGACGGCGCACTGCGTTCATCTGCCCGATCGGCAGTCCGTTGGCCAGCAGCCAACGGTTGATCTCGCCGAGCCTGTCCAGCGTGACGCCGTCGGCGAGCACCTCGACCAGCGCCGAGGCACCGCCGGACACCAGCACATAGACCGGCTGATCGACCGACAGCCCGTCGATGAACTCGAGCAGCGACTGGCCGGCCGCGAGGCTGAGCGCATCCGGCACCGGATGCGAACCCTCGACGATCCGAAAACGCGTGGGATCCAGACCGTCGGCGTCCGCGTGCCCGGCCTTGGCGATCACCAGACCCTGTTCTAGCCGCGCGCCCAGTGCCGCCTGGGCACCACGGGCCATCGCACCGGCAGCCTTGCCGAGGGCGATCACCGCAACTGGCCCCTGCGACGGATTGGCCCGCAGCCACCCGGCGGTGGCCTGCTCGCCGCTGACCGCCCTGACGCCGGCCGCGAACGCCGCGAGCATGGCCTCACGCATGGCGTCCCTGGTCGATCGCCTCACCGGTCCTCCGGATACTGCATTAGAAACTCCTTATGATAGGATCAGCCGCGTCGGGGCCGCAGCGGCGGGACCGAACCCGGTGGGCCCCTGCCAGGGGCCGGCCCGCATCACCCGAGGATGACGCGCTTTGGAAACCATCAGCCTGCGGCACAACTTCAGTCGCAACACCCTGTTCCGGATGTTCGTCCTGGCCGTGTTGAGTGCCGGCCTGGCGGTCTGGAAGTACGATCTTATCAATACCGTTTACTTCAAGGACCAGCTCACGCAGCTCGGTCTGGTGATCAACGGGGCGATCCTGGCGCTGTTCGCACTCGGGCTGTTGCGCATCACCGGCATCCTGTTGATCTACATGCGCGAGGAAGGCGCGCTGACCCGTTTCGTCCGCAACCTCGAGAAACGTCCCGACAGCGACCCGTTGAAAGGGGTCGGCAGCGGTACCCTGATCGCTCGACGCTTCCTCACCATGCGCCGCTTGCACGAGGCGCGCACCCCGATCAACCAGAATGCGCTCGCTGCTGCGCTCGTCGCCACCGAGAGCACACGCAATGGCCTGCCGCGCTTCATCAACAACATCCTGATCCTGACCGGCGTGTTCGGCACCATCGTCTCGCTGTCGATGGCACTGATCGGCGCCTCGGACGTGCTCGAGAACGCGATCAGCGCGACCGGCATGGGCCTGGTGATCCATGGCATGTCGACCGCGTTGTCGACGACCATCACCGCGATCGTCTGTTACGTGTTCTTCGGTTACATCTACCAGCGCCTGACCGACGCCCAGACCAATCTGATCAGCGGGGTGGAGCAGGTCACCACCAGCTACCTGATCCCCCGATTCCAGATCCAGACCGACAATGTGCT
>JASFVZ010000035.1:0-9594 GCA_050049565.1 Chromatiaceae bacterium
GTTCGCGCCTTTCCATATCGATATCGATCGTCGTTGTCCCCGGTGTCAACGACACCATGCTGCCGAGCAGTGCGGCGCCAGGCGCGGTCATCGGCGCGAAGCGCACGCGCAATAGCGCGACCGGCGGGGCCTTACCTCCGGGCCGTCCGCTCTTGACGATCACCGAGATGGTGTCGATGCCCGAGACGAGGACCGCGCGCACGAAGCGCACCAACAGCAGGATCGCGGCGATCAGACGACGCATCGGTCTAGCCTCCCATCGCGCGTGCCGCGGCCTGCGCATAGGCGAGCAGCGGTTGTGGATTGAGCCCGATGAACAGCGTGATTAGTGCCAGGCCGCCGGTCGCGGCCCAGGCCGGGGCCAGGCGGGTGGCCGAGGGAATCTGCCACTGTTCGTCCGGGTGCCGCTTCCAAAAGGCTTCCATCCAGATCTTGACCATCGAGTAGAGGGTCAGGACGCTCACGGCCAGAGCCACGGCGGTCCAGGCATAGCGGCCCTGCGCAAGTGCCTCCTCGAGCACGATCAGTTTGGCCCAGAAACCGGACAGCGGCGGGATGCCGACCAGCGAGAGCGCCGGCACGAGGAACAGGAGGCCGAGCCATGGACGCAACTTGTAGAGTCCGCCGATCCGGCGGAGGTCGTAACTGCCGGTCAGTCGCCAGACGATGGCGACGATCAGGAACAGGTTGGCCTTAACGATGATGTGATGCACCGTGTAGAACAGCGTCGCCGCATTGCCGGCCTCACCGGCCAGCGCCACTGCGAGCAGGATGTAGCCGATCTGGCTGACGATGTGGAAGGCCAGGATGCGCCGCATGTCCCAGTGGTACGCCGCGCCGAGCACACCGAGCAGCATCGTGGCCGCGGCTATCCAGCCCAGCGCCTCCATCACCAGCTCCGGCGCCGGGGCGAAGACGTCGCCGACAGTCCGCAGCACCGCATAGACACCGACCTTGGTCAGCAGTCCGGCGAACAACGCCAGCACCGGGGCAGGCAGCGTGTGATAGCTCGCGGGAAGCCAGGCATACAGCGGGAAGGCGCCGGCCTTGATCAGGAAGGCCAGCAGCAGCGCGGTCAACAGCACGACCGTCAACGGCTCGGGCAGTATCGCGGCGGCCTCGGACAAGGCGGTGAAGTTGAGGTGGCCGGTCGCCGCGTAGACCGCGCCGACCGCGATCAGCAGCAGCAGCGTGCCGAGCAGGTTCAGGACCAGGTACTTGAAGCTGGCGTCGAGCTGATCCAGCCGGCCGCCGATGGCGAACAGGCCGAGAGAGCAGATCAACATGACCTCGAACCAGACGTAGAGATTGAACAGGTCGGCGGTGCTGAAAGCCCCGCCTACGCCGGCCAGCACACCGTGGATCAATGGCAGCAATAACGGGTGACGCGTCCCCGGGTCGGCATCACTGGCCAGGAACAGCAGCGATGCGGCACCCATCAGCGCCGTGATCAAAACGAGCGCAGCGCCCACCCGGTCGAGCGTGAACTCGATCCCGAACGGGGCCGCCCAGCTGCCGAACGCGGTCTGGGCAGGCTGATCGGCCGCAGCCAGGACCACGAGCGCCGCGGCGGTCGCCAGGAACGCCAGTGCGCCGACAAAGCTGACCGCCTGCTGCAAGGCCGGTCGGCGGCTCGCCAGCGTGGTCAGAACCACGGTGGCCAATGGCACCAGCACGGGTGTGGCGACCAGCGCGCTCATCGGGTTTGCTCCGGCGGCCAGCTCACATCGAGGCCGGGCGGGCTCGCCGGCGGCTTGACCGGATCGTCTGGTAGGGGTTCGGCATAGCGCAGGGTGTCGGAATCGTCCGTGCGCGCATCGCGCATCAGGCGGAGCAAGAGCACCAGCGAATAGCAGACCAAAGCGAAGCCGATCACGATAGCCGTCAGCACCAGCGCCTGTGGCAGCGGGTTGGCGGCGCCGGTCAGGGCCTGGTCGCCCACGGGGACGACCGCCGGCAGCGCAGAACCGAGCCTTCCCGCAGTGAACAGTACGAGGTTCGCGGCAGCGCCGAGCAAGGCCAGGCCGATCACGCAGCGAAAGATATCGCGCGACAGGGTCAGGTAGACGCCGGAGCTGACCGAGACGAAGACCGCGATCGCCAGCACTATCGTCATGGTTGCCCTCCCGCCGCCGTATCCTGGTCGTCAACGGCCAGCAGGGCCAGGGCGTATCCCGCCAAGGCGCCCCAGACACACAGGTAGACCCCAAGGTCGAAGATCAGCACCGTCGAGACCTTGAGATCCGTCACGATCAATGGCACCGATCCCCACAGATGCGTCAGGTAGGCGCTGCCGAGGAACAGTGCCGGTACACCGGAGGCCGCCGCGAGCAGTACGCCGACGGCCGCGAGACGTACCGGGTCACCAAGTGGCAGGCGCGACCGGGCGGCATCGCTGTCGCGCGCGATCGCCCAGAGGATGCTCGCGCTGACCGCAACCAGGCCACCGATGAATCCGCCGCCCGGCTCGTTGTGGCCGCGGAACAGCACCCAGATCGAGGCCGCCAGTATCAGCCAGTACAGAGGACCAGCGGCCACCTCGAGGATGATGATTCGGGACTTCATTGGCCGGCACCTCCCGCGGACCGGGAAGCGGTGCGGGCCGCCTGCAGCAGCGGCAGCGCGGCGAGCAGTGACAGCAGCACGACGGTGATTTCGCCGAGTGTATCGAGCGCCCGGAAGTCGACCAGGATGACGTTGACGACGTTGCGACCGTAGGCCTCCGGGACACTGGTCGCGGCGAAGTAGTCGCTCAAGGCGCTGTCGAAGCTGATGGCAGTGGCAACCAATAGCAGGGCCGTCACAACCAGCCCGAAGCCGATGGCCAATACGCCGGCACCGGGTCGCCACAAGGGTTCATCGAGCGACTCCGCACGGCCCTGGCGCTGCAACGCGAGCAGCACCGACGCCACGACGATGACGAACACCGTCTCGACGGTGAACTGCGTAAACGCAACGTCAGGTGCGCCGGTAAACAGGAAGACCAGACCGCTACCATAGCCGACCAGCCCGGCGGCCAGTAGCAACACAAGACGGTTGCGCTGGAACAGCGCGGCAATGCTCCCCAGCACGATCAACAGGCCTGCACCGATCAGCCCGAGGCTCGGCGGGGTCTCTTCGGACAGCCATTCGAGCCCGGACCAACTGACGGCGAACGCGCCGAGCATCGCCACGACAATGGTGCCGGCAGCGAGGCCGACATAGGTTTGCAGCCGGCCGTTCTGCAGCGCGCGGGTCGACGTGGCGGCAAGGTAGGGAATCCCGCGCAGCGACCTTTCGAACTGCGCCGCCATGCCGATGCGGCCGATCCGGGCAGCGCCTCGTTCGAACAGGCGGTGGAGCGGGTCCCAGGCGAAATAGACGACGACGCCGATCGCCAGGGTGAAGAGCAGCGATAGCAGCGCCGGACCGAACTGCAGAGCCAGGCTGAACACGACGGCCTGCGCGTCGGGCGTCATGGCGCCGGTCGCCCCTGCGATGAGTTCGGTCGCAAAGAACGGGAACATTCCGAGCGTGATACCGACGCTTGCGAGCACCAGCGGCGGGATGATCATCGCCGGCGTGCCCTCGTGCGCCTCACAGGTCTCGTTGACCCCCGGGTGGCGCCAGAACACGCGCACCGCCGCGACGCCGGCGACCGCGACGGCGATGGCACCGAACACGGTGTTGGCTGCCTTGGCGAAGGCGAACACATCGCCGGCGCTCTTGGCCTCCATGATCACGTCTTTGACGACGTAGCCGAACGACAGCGGCATCCCGGCCATCGATGCGCCTGCCAGCAGGGCGGCGGCGGCCGTCCACGGCATGGCATGACGCAGGTTGCCCAGACGGTCTATGTCACGTGTGCCGGTGCCGTGGTCGATGTTGCCGGCGACGAAGAACAACGGCGCCTTGTACAGCGCATGCGCCAGCAGCAGCGCGCCGACCGCGACCGTTGCCCCTTCGCCGCGCAGGCCGACCAATGTCACCAGGGTGCCCAGAGTCGCAACGGTCGACCAGGCGAGGATGCGTTTCAGGTCGCGCTCGCGCAGGGCCAGCATCATGCCCCAGGCGGCAGTTATCGAGCCGGCAGCCTTGAGCGCCCACTCCCACAGCGGCCACTCGCCAAAGCCGGGATCGAGACGGGCGAGCAGGAACACTCCGAGCTTGACCATCGTGGCCGAGTGCAGGTACGCCGACACCGGGGTCGGCGCGGCCATGGCGTTCGGCAACCAGAAATGGAACGGGAACTGCGCGCTCTTGGTAAAGGCCCCGACCAGGATCAGGATCAGCGCGCCGGTCAGTACCGGCGTCGGGGACATCGAAGGCAGGACCGCTACGATCTCGCTGACCACATAGGTGCCGGTCGCCTGGCCGAGCAGGATGAAACCACCCAGCAGCGCCAACCCGCCGGTGCCCGTGATCATCAACGCCTGTTGCGCCGACTTCCGGCTGCCGGATTTCTCGTGATCGAAACCGACCAGCAGGAAGGACAGCACGCTGGTGGCCTCCCAGAACAGGAACAGCACGATCAGATGGTCGGCCGTGACCGTGCCGATCATGGCCAACATGAAGAGGCTTAGAAGAATGTAGAGGCGGCGTTGCCCGGGATGCCCGGCCAGATACCCGCCCGCGTAGACGAAGACCGCAGTGCCGACCCCCGTGATCATCACGAGCATCAGGGCGGATAGGCCATCGATGCGGAAGGCGAGATCGACATCGAGCGCCGGCACCCAGCTCAGCGACCCGGCCAGTGGAAGCTCGAATAGCGCCAGCTTCCAGACCACGAGAGCCAGCGCGATTGCAGGCAGGGCGGTGAAAAGGCTGCGCTCGAGCAGGCTGAGCCCGCCCTCGCCGGATGTATCAGCTGCCATGGTCTGCGCCCCGGCACGATCGGCCGGACGTCGCGCAGCCGCGGGGCTGCGTAACGACAGGTCGGCACTGGTGCGTTGTCTTGGTCATAAGTCGTGCGGAGTTTATTTTGCGCGGCGATCCGCCAACCTCTGCAAAGTGCAGGCTATTCCCGCCTGCGATTGCTGTCGTCTGTCGTTGACGCTCCGCCCGGTATCTTGCCCGCCACGGCAGAACTCGCCATCGAACTTGGCGCGCCGGCAGTTCGAAAAAATCGAACAATAGTGTTCGATAAAGCGGATTTTATCTTAGGTTCATAAACCCTATTTTCAATGCCGAACCGACAGATCAGCCGGTCGGTCCTCTGTTCAGTGGGCAAAGTAAGTCGAGGTGGAAGATGGCGGCAAGGTGCATGATACGCCGCGGTGACCGGCCGGCGCCCGATCGGCGGGCACGCCAATGATCCGGCGATCACTCGGCGCTGCGCTATTGCTGGCGAGCCTCGGGCTGGCCTCCTGTCAGGCGGTAGTCCATGCGGTCTGAATCGACGGTTCTGTTTTCGGCCGATGATGTCGAGTCGATCCGGCTTGCGGTGAACGGCGCCCGCAGCCGCTTCCTGGCCTGGCGGCGTCGGCGGCTAGGGCTGCGCGGCGCGCTGTTGTATGTCGCGAGTGGTCCACTACTGGTCGCTGCGCCGCTGGCATTGGCCTTCGGCAACCTGACCGTGGCCCTCGCGTCGCTGTTGGCCTTCGCGCTGGTCGCCGTTGCCGCGACGCTGAACCGGCGCGGCATGCTGGAGAGGCTGTTGGCGCCGGAGCGGCGCTACACACAGGCGATCGTGCTCCCCTATCAGTACCTGTCCATGCTGCCGCTGGCCGCGGCGGTGTTCGCTGTCGCCTACCTGGCCGTCGGTCATGGCGTGTTGGTCAGTACCACCTATGCCGCCCTGGCGCTGGCAGGCTTCTACCTCGCCTACCAGCCCGCCGCCCCGAGACGCTTGCCGTCGGCGCCAGCGGTTCGTATTGACGACCCTGCCCTGCGCCGGGCGTTGCAGCAGGCCGAACAGCAGTTGCTCTCGATCGAGGCTGCAGCACTCAACGTCGGCAATCAGGAGCTCGAACAACGTCTTCGCCGGATCGTCGACCAGGGGCGAACCGTGCTCTCGATGCTTGCCGAGCAGCCAAGCGAGCTTTTTCGGGCTCGGCAGTTCCTGACCGTCCACCTCGACGGCGCCGAACGTGTCGCCCGGCGCTATGCCAAGACCCATCGACTCGCCCGTGGCGGCGACCTCGAGCAGTCCTTCCGGTCGGTGTTGGCGCAGATCGAAAAGGCCATAGAGCAACAACGTCGGCAGTTGCTGAAGCGAGATGCGTTCGACCTCGATGTGCAGATTGCCGCGTTGCGGAAGCAGCTCGAACGTCAGGGCATCCGGTAACTAGTCGAGCGTCAGGAGACCAATGCAATGACGCCAGTACAGGCCCAGGGCCTTATCGATACGACACAGTCGGACGCGTCGATTGAACCGCAACACTTGGCGGGGATGCTCTCGAGCGCCGCAGCCGCCCGTATCGCCGAACTCGATTCCGTTGACAGTCAATCCGTACTGGTATTCGGCAGCAAGGCACAGCAGCAGGTGACGAGCCTCTCCGACAGCATGCTGGAGCAGGTACGGTCGAAGGACCTCGGCGCGGCCGGCGATGCGTTGAATGACATGGTGCTGACCTTGCGCGGTTTCGACAAGGCCGCTGCCGACGATGCCAAGCCCGCGGGCTGGCTGGGCCGACTGGTCGGGAAGTCGCGCGGTGCGATAAGGCTGCTGCAGCGCTACGAGGCAGCCCGGGACCAGATCGAATCGATTGGCGCCAATCTCCAGCGCCACCAGAACGAGCTGCTGGTCGATATCGAGGCGCTCGACCGCCTGTACTCGGCCAATCTCTCTTACGCCTATGAACTCGAGGCCTATATCGAGGCGGGCGATGCGAAGCTCACAGCTATCGGGCAATCACTGTCGCGCGATGCCGAGGCGCACGCGGGTGACGACACCCTTGCGGCGCAGCAACTGCGAGATCGACGAGCCATCCGTGACGCGCTCGAGCGGCGTATCCACGACCTTCGACTGACACGCCAGGTGGCGTTGCAGGCGCTACCCAGCATCCGCATCGTGCAGGACAACGACAAGGCACTGGTCGCCCAGATCGACTCCATACTGGTCAACACGCTGCCGCTATGGCGCCAGCAGCTGGCCCAGGCGGTGACAGTTCGGCGCGCCAGCGAGGCCGCCAAGACGATTGCCGCGGCGAATGACCTGACCAACGATCTGCTGCGAGCCAACGCGGAGAACCTGCGGGAAGCGAATCGGACGACCCGTGAACAGGTCGAGCGCGGCGTGTTCGATATCGATGCGATCGCTCAGACGAACCGGGAACTGATCGGTACGATCGAGGACAGCCTGAAGATTGCCGAGGAGGGCAGGCAGGCGCGATCCCAGGCGCAAAAGGAACTGCGGGCGATGGAGGGCGCGCTACGCGACTCGCTGGCGACAGCGAGAAGCCGTCCCGGTTGAACTCGAAACTCAGCGGTATCCCGCTGCGCCGGCTGGCGCAGCGGTTGAAAGATCAACCCGAGCGGATTGCCCCTCCGATCAAGCGGCTGCCCGGCTCAGGCCGCACAAGCGATTGGCCGGTACCGCGACGTCGAGCATTCTCGGCGGAGCGAGATTGAGTGCTTCCATCTGTGCGATGTACGCATCGCGACTACGAACCTGCAGGCGCGGGTTATGAATCCTCTCCTCACCGATCGAGCTGCTGGTTCGGCCCGCGTAGTCATGTGCCGGGTAGACCAAGGTCTCATCGGCCAGCTTGAGCAGCCTGCCGAACAGGCTGTCGTACTGAGCACCTGCATCGCCGTTCTGGAAGTCCGTGCGGCCGGTGCCGCGGATCAGCAGTGTGTCGCCGGTGAAAACGCGATCGCGCATCACGAAGCTGTATGAGTCGTCGGTGTGACCAGGCGTATACCAGGCCTGCATGCTCAGGCCGTCGACACTGATCGTCTCGCCGTCGCTGAACCGTGTGCAGACGCAATCAGCGTTCGTCTCATCGCCCATCGCCGTCGCGCATTGCGTGGCGAGCCGCAGTTCCCCGATGCCCGTGACGTGGTCGGCATGGATATGGGTATCGATCGCGACCACGAGCTTGAGGTCCATCTCGTTGATCAGCTGCAGATACTGCGGAACGCGCGACAGTACAGGGTCGATAATCAACGCCTCGCCGCCGCGCCGCCCGGCCAGCAAATAGGTATAGGTCGATGACTGGGTGTCGAAGAGTTGTCTGAAAATCATGGAGATGCCCGTGTGGTGGAGTAGTCGTCGGTGGGGGGGTGCGTGCTCCGTCCTTGCCGCACACCCAGTCCCGTGTCTCGATCAGTTAAGCGCCAGTCGTGACGGATGTTCCACGTCGGTTCCATGGGAAACGTGCAACCAGCTGATCCAGTGGGCGTGTCAGGCCATCGAAGATCAACAGGCTGGCGGTCGCCGCGCTTAACACGAAGAACACCGGATGCAATAGCAGTGCCTTGGCAAGGAGGCCCACCAGCGCGAGACCCACTACCAGCTGTACCTGGTGTTGCAACGGCAGCCGCCGCCGACTTCGGTGCTGAGGCAGGCCGAGGGCTTCCCAGGCACTCAATCCTCCGTCCAGAACATAAACCTGCGTGTAGCCGGTCGATGCAAGCCGGTTGGAAAACTGCCTGGCGTGCGTGCCATCGAGGCTGACCAGGACCACCCCACGATTTGCAGTGCCTTTGTTGAGCGATGCATCCGCTGCAGGTGAGCCGACATCAGCAATCGGCCACGAGAGCGATGATGGGACGTGTCCGGCGGCGAATGCGCTTCGATTCCGCACGTCGATGATCATCGGTGGCTGCCCGACAGTCAGTGCGTGATGCAGCTGAGAGGGCGTAATGAGCTGAGTTTCAGTAGTCAATGGGAGCACCCTACGTCGAACGTTAAGTTTCACCCTCAGAGGATATGGCCCCGAGCCACTGGGCGGGCTCCCAGCACCGACGGAATCGATCGCTCGCTCGATCGGAAAAACCGACGCCATCATCGAGACTCCCTGCGTGTTCGGGAAAACCGAATACCACGGGCCATGAAAACGAATCGCTTGTGCGTCGTGGAGGGCAATACTAAGCGTCGTCCACATTGACTCGGAGTAGTTCGATGCAGCAAGCGATCGTGACCAAGCAGATCCCGGCCCGTTACGACCACGAAGCGGTTGTTGCAGAAAGGCTGCGCCGTTTGGCCAATGTCGAGCCCAATGACGCAGACTTCCTCAGTTGCTATCTCGATCTTCGAGCCGGCAGGGCCGCCTGCCAGGCCGTCCTGGAGGAAGGTGCAGCCGCCCTGCGGCCCGGCGGCAATGGCAGCATCCGACTCGACCTGGAACGATCTTTGGACAAAGCGCGCGGCGCGATCGACGCCTTGTTTGACGCAGACGACGGGCTTCCGGCGAGTGCTGCCGTCTTCACGCGAGGGCTCGAGGCCGACTGCCATTTGACGGTGGTGCCGCTGGACACGCCGGTCGAGCCGGGCGTGAGCTTCTATCGCGTTCCGGATCTGACCCAGCTATGGATCGATCGTCCACGAGCCGTCGACTTCACGCTGGTGCTCGCCCGCAAGGGGGGCATCCAGGTGCTGGATATCAGCGGTGAGGATACCGTGTCGCGGGCGTGGGCCTCTTATCGCGTCGATTCACGGCAAGCTGGCGG
>JASFVZ010000276.1:0-4250 GCA_050049565.1 Chromatiaceae bacterium
AAGGTCCTTAATGAAGGACGATGATCAGCAAACTGGGCAATATCGGACTACAGGGATTTCAGCGCAGCCAACAGGGCATGACCCGCAGCGCCGCCGAGATCGCGCGCGCGCAGAATCCCGGCGACAGAACGAACATGACCCGGGCCATGGTGGAACTGAAGCAGCACGAGAACGCCGCCAAGGCCAACATCAAGACGCTCGAGACGGCCGACAAGATCCTGGGCTCCCTGCTCGACGTCAAGGCCTGAACGCCGGTCAATCAAACTCAAACAGCATCGAATAGTCGGTCGCTGCGACATGTTTGGTCAGCGCACCGACCGAGATGAACTGGACACCGGTCTCGGCAATCGCCCGCACGCGGTCGAGCGTAATCCCACCTGAGGCCTCGAGGTCGGCACGCCCGGCAGCGAGGCGCACTGCCTCGCGCAGGCCGCCGAGGTCGAAATTGTCGAGCAACACCCGACTCGCCCCGGCCTCGAGCGCCTGCGACAGTTCGACAAGCGTCTCCACCTCGATCTCGACCTGGATTGCCGGATCCGTGGCCCGCGCCGCGGCCAGCGCGGCCTCGATCGAACCGGCCGAGCGGATATGGTTCTCCTTGATCAGGATGGCGTCGAACAGCCCGATCCGGTGGTTGCGTCCGCCACCACAGCGCACGGCGTATTTCTGGGCGAGGCGCAGCCCCGGGATCGTCTTGCGGGTGTCCAGGATGACCGTACCCGTGCCGGCCACGGCCTCGACATACCGCGCTGTGCGCGTCGCCGTGCCGGAGAGCGTCTGCAGCAGGTTCAGCGCGGCGCGCTCGCCCGACAGCAGATCACGTGCGGGCCCCTCGACCGTGCAGACACGCTGTCCGGCGGTTAGCGCCGCCCCGTCCTGCACCTGCCAGTCGACGACGATCGCCGGGTTCAGCCGACCGAACACGGCATCGAACCAAGCGGCGCCGCACAGCACCGCGGCGGCGTCCCGCACCACGACCGCGGCCCGCATCTTGGCCCCTGCAGGCACCAGGCCCGCCGTCAGATCGCCGGGGCCCAGGTCCTCGGCGAGCGCCGTATCGACGAGGCGTTCGAGGGCCCGTCGTTCCGCGGCATCGAGCGTCACTGGATATCCAGCAGCTCGACGTCGAAGACCAGGGTGGCATTGGGCGGGATGACACCACCCGCGCCCTGCGCCCCGTATCCGAGCTGCGGCGGTATCGTGAGCTTGCGCTTGCCGCCGATCTTCATCCCGAGCACGCCTTCGTCCCAACCGCGAATGACCATGCCGCGCCCCAGCGTGAACTGGAACGGCATGCCGCGATCGACGCTGGAGTCGAACCTGTTGCCGTCGGTCAACCAGCCGGTGTAGTGCACCGAGACCTGTTGGCCGGCTTGCGCCGTTGCGCCGTCACCCAGCGCAAGATCCTCGAACTTGAGTCCGGAATCGGTAATCTGTTCTGCCATGCTCTGCTCCAGTCAGGCGCCCGGGACTTGCTCCTCGCCGTTCGCGAGGGGGTGACCGGGCAATAAGAAACGGCCCGCGTACACGGGCCAGGAGTCGTGAGTTTACCAGGGGAATCAGGCGGGGCTGGGTGGGGCAGCCGTATCCTTGAGCGCACCGAGCATTGCATCGAGCGCGCGGTCCATCAGCGGTTTGTTGACGTCTTCGAGGACACGGGCCCGGGCTTCGCGGAACAGGATCGCGACATGGTTGATGGTGATTTCGGCGACCTTCAGCCCCTTGCGATTGACGAAGATGCAGTTGCTCGTCACCTCGCTGCGCCAGGACAGTTTGCCGCGCACCCAGGCGTGATCCTCGCCCTGCCACTCGATCCACTGACCGACCTGCAGGGCAACTGCACGGGCGTAGTGTTCGTCCTCGATCACCTCGGGTTCGGGCTCGGCCGCGAGGGCGACGCCCTCGGGAATCACCTCTTCGAGCGGCTGGGTCTCGACCGCGCCGCTCTCGCCGCGCAGTGCGGCGATGTGGCAGGTCTGCAACTCCTTGAACAACTGGCTGGCGCGGTGCTGATCGAACGAGATGTTGTTCAGCCCGTCGCGCAGCCTCTTCAGGAGCTCGGGGATCGATTTCAGGAGGCGCTGGCGCTCGGCAAGCTCGCTCTTTGGCTGGACGCTCCAGATCAGGTCCTCGACCGCCGCGTAGGCGTGCTGCCAGGTCGCACTTTCCTCGCCCTCGCGCAGGAACGCCAGCAACATCACATCGTGCCAGCCCTCGCGGAGGATATTGACCACCGGCGTCGGCAGGTCCGGCTGCGCGATGCGGAACTCGTTGAGCACTTCGGCCACCCGACGGCGGGCGATGAGGAGTTGTTCCTGGCCCCGGGTGACCTGGTTGATCCGTTCCTCGGCGACCTCTGCACCGCGGGCCTCGCGCTCGACGAAGTTGTTGAACTCGTCAAACACCTCCGCAAACAACCCGACATCATCCGAGAAATCGCTGAGGATCCGGCCGACCGCCGCCTCGATGCGACCGAACAGCGATGAGGCGGAGCGGTCACCATCGTCGACCCAACTCATCCCGGCCCGTGCCAGCGTATTCAACAGGCGGCGCGCCGGATGTTGTTTATTGCCGAAGAAGCTGCGATCCAGCACCGCGACCTTCAGCATCGGGATCTGCAACCGGCCCAGCATCGCCTTCATCGTGTCCGGCACGTTGGCATCGTCGAGGATGAAGTCGAACAGCATCCCGATCACATCGATCACGTCCTGATCGACCTGGTTCAGCCGCTTGGCCGGTGCCTCGGTCGACCCCATGTCCAGTTGGCGACCGAGGTTGATCAGCATTTCGTTCTGCAACTGCTGGATCTCGGCGGCACTGACCGGCGCCTCGATCGATGCCGCGCCCTGCAACTCGCTCAAGGCGCTGATCAGGTCTCGCGAGTCGATCGCGGGCAGATTGGCATAGTGCTGGACGTCGCCACCGCCGGGCAGCCGCCCGGAGTAGAGATTCGACGTACCGGCGTTGCGCTGCATCGACAGCAACTGGCCCAGCATGCCCAGGATCTGCTCCTGACTGACTTCCTCAGCGTCGGGTTCGCCCCCCGGCAGCGGGCTTTCGAGGGGTGCTTCGCCCTGCTCGGCGCGCGCACGCTGGACCGACGGCGCGATCGGATTGCGACGGACGCGCTGGACGATCTTCGGCAGGATGCCGGCATGGACCATGACGTCGTTGAGCTCGTCGTACAGCCCGCCGACATAGCCCATGACATACCGGTCGAAGAGCTTGAACACGACGAGTCGAACACCGAGATCCCCCGTCCACAGCCGCATGGCCGCCCGGAAACTCTCCGCCAGGCAATTCGGGCCGACCGGGTTCAGGCGTGTCGTCAGATCGGGTATGCCGGCAATCTGCGCAAACCGCATGCTGAGGGCGAACAGTTCACGGTGGTAGCGGTTCTCCGCCTTCGACACCATGCTGCTGACCGCGAGGTTTTCTTCCAGTTCATCCTCGTCGACCAGCTGAAGCTCTCCGTCCGCCGGCGCCTCGGCGCCTTCCTCGGTGGCCTGCGGCTGCTGCCAGAATGCCTCGTAGAACGCCAGCTGCCGCTTCTGGAAGTCGTCTTCGATCCGCTCGCGCAGCTTGCGCAATTCGCGCATGGCATCGAAGTAACGCGTTTGCAGTACATCGCTCGCGGACTTGTCGGCAAGCTGATACAGCTCGTCGTCGATGTGCTCGAACAACTCCTGCATCAACTTGGGCAGGGTCTCTGCAAGGCGTCGCCGACAACCCGACACGACCTCGTGGGCCTTGGCGCTGCTTATCCTGCGTCGCGCGCCGCCCGGCGCCTGCTCAAACGAGATGACATTGTCGCGAACCATCGTTTGCCTTACCTTGGGCGCCACCTTGGGCGCTCTTGACGGACGTACCCCTAACCAAACACTAGCCGGTCGGTGGCCGCCCCCCGGTGACCTAGGTCACGCTTCTTGCCGAACCCGGGTACTCGACCCGAGGTGCGGCGGACGCACTTCACAGTTCGGCAAGATTCTCGATCCTGAGGATGCCCTTGCCGGCCTTACAGCAATGGTAGCGGCCGAAGGTCATCGATGATGACCGAAATTTCCACAGAAAATGGTATTTCAGGCCGCTGGTGGCGTTGATGGCCTTACAACCCGCAACGCCCACCGGCTACCATGGTATCAGCAGCACTCCGGATATTGCTCCGGCCATCAAATGTTATCGCTTACGCCGCTCGACCAGTTCGATTTCCACCAGCGCCTGGAAACCCTGCAAGGGCCGGGGCTGGTGAT
>JASFVZ010000308.1:0-3982 GCA_050049565.1 Chromatiaceae bacterium
CAATCAGATTGCTGCGTCGGCGCTAAAGAAAACTGACCCACTTACACTCAGATTTTCTGACCCCCTCCACGCGCAGAGGTCGGTGGATGGTCTTTGGTGAAAGTGGGTCCGAGATCGATCGGCATCCAACGACGTTGTCGCCGCGGGTTGCAGTGTTGGGGGTAATGGAGCTGCTCGACGGGTAGCCTCAGCCGCGATCATTGCCTCGCCGGGTGAGCGATCTTCGCCTAGCGATCGGCATCGGGGACGCGCAACGAGGGCCCGTCAATGCGGATGGTGATGCAGTAGTGCTGCAGGCGATCGAGTAACGCATCGACCAGCGCTTTGCGCTGGAAGAGTTCGTACCAATCGGGGTAATCGAGATTGGTCGTGATCAGTGTTGGACGCTGGCCGTAGCGCATGTCGAGCAGTTTGAAGAAGGCATTGACCTGCTCAGGTTTCAGCGTCAAATACCCCAGCTCATCGATCTGCAGGATGTCGTAGCGACTCAGACGATTGAGCAGTTTGATCGTGGAGTTATCGGCCAACGAGGCATACAGCTCGTCGATCAGGTCCTGGGCCTTGTAGAAACGGCCCCGATAGCCGTTGACGACGGCCTGACGCAATAGACTCATGGCCAGGCCGGATTTGCCGGTACCGGGTGGGCCGATAAAGATGATGTTCTGCGCGCGCTCAATGAAATCGAGCCCGGCAAGGCCTTTGATTTGGGTCGCGTTGACGCCGGGCTGGCGATCAAACGGAAAGGTCTCCAGGCTCCAATCCCAGGGCAGTCTCGCTTGGTTCAGCCGATAGGCGAGACTGCGTTCCTGACGATGCCGCCATTCCTCTTCGAGCAGCCGTCGCAGCACCTCGGTGGCCGGCAGCGCTTCGCTGTCGGCCTGACTGAGAATCTGTTCCAGAGCCTGGTGCATGCCCTCAAGGCGCAGCTTCGCCAGGAGTTGCTGGAGTTGCTCGGTCATGGGTCGATGTCGTCGAAGTGGAAGAAATCGCCGGCGACGCGTTCGAGGATCAGACGTTCGAGCCGATTAAGATCAAACAGGCCATACGCAAGCGCCTGTTCGATCGCCGCCAGGAAGGGCTCGGCGGGATAACGCCGTTGGAGTGCCAGCAGGCGGCGCAGTTTGCTTACCCCGCGACCGGGTGCGCGCTGTTTGAGGGCCGCGACATACTGATCCAGCACCGGATGGCGGCCGGTCAGTGCCTGCTCTTGTGGTGAGGGGCCTGGCGCGGTCCGGCCCCAGGTCAAGGTGTCGTGATGGGCCTTGTCGAGCACCTTTTTGTCACGCTGGCCGATCAGCCGTGGGTGCGCGGCAATCTGTCGTTGGCCGTAAAAGACCTTCACCTGGTCGCGTTGTTTATGGACCGCGACCTGTTTGCCGAGATAGCGCTCCGGCACCGAATAGCGATTGGTGTCCAGATGGACATAGCCCTGGGTATCGACGACCCGGTGATGGATCTGGGTCACGGTGGGGATGTGCACGGGTAAGGGCAACAGATGGGACTTTTCCATCAGCAGGGCCTCTTGTGCACTCATGCCCAAAGCCCGTTTCACTTTGGCATTGGCGACCGCGTCGCACCATTGCCGGGCCTGGGTGTTGAGATCGTCCCAATCCGTGAAGGTGCGCCCGGCCAGGAAATTGTTTTCGATGTAATGAAAGGGTCTTTCGATGCGGGCTTTGCGATCGGAATGGCCGATCGCGTGGGCGACAAAGCGCAGACCGAATAGGTCACCGAAGGCCACCATCTGGGGCGCGATCACGGCATCAGGGCCACTGCCACCGGCGAGGATCACGCTGGTATTGTCGATGATGCAACGCGGGCAACTGCCGCCGAAAAACTGCAAGGCCTCGGCCAGAAAGGCCTGGGCCTCGAAGCGGGTAAAACACGGGTAGTACTGGCAATACAGGTAGCGACTGTAGGCCAGGGTGAGACTGGCGCACTGGGCGATGCGGCGTTTCCCACCGAGCGCGAGTGCATGCGGCGAGGTGTCGTGTTGCATTTCCTCGCCGGGCGCGAAGGTATAGCTGCCGGCGCGGCGTTTCGGTGCGCGCAGATCCTGTGCGCGGATCAGCCGGGTCAGCGTGCTGTAGGCCAGATCGATGCCGTGTTCGGCCAACAGGAGCTCTTGGATGCGTACCGCGTTGCCCTTGCAGCGCCGATAGAGCGCGGGCAGCCAGGCGAGCGCGGCCTGCTGCGTCGCCGACAGCGCCGCCGTGGTGTCCGGTGGCGACGGCTCACGCAGCACCCGGCGTATCGTGTTACGTGAGAGCTTCAGGGTCCGGCTGATCTCGCGCAGGCCCATGCCCTTCTCGTGCAGGGCCACGATAGCCTGGCGAATGTCAGGTGTGATCATCGCCGGTCGCCTGCTTGAGCTGCTGATCGAGGGTGTGAAACGCGGCCTGGGTCTGTTGATAGGGTTTCAGTAGCTCGGCCCGTTCGGCCGGCGGTTGTGGGGCCGAGAACAGGGTCGGTATCTGCGTGATCAAGCGCTTGATCACGCCTTTGATCACGCCGAGGTCTTTGTGCCAGGCCCCCTCGGGACCAGCGGCGAGCTGCCGCTCCTCGGCGCCCTGTTGGCGTGCTGCCAGGCTTTGGATAAACAAATCGGGGTCGGCGACCAGGCGTTCGCGCTGGGTCTGTGGGGCTTGCCGGTAGTGCGCGAAGAGCTGTTGCAGCTCACGGGTCGACAAGGGGCGCTTGTGCATCGCCGTGAGCAGGGTGTCGGCATGCGCGCTGTTGGCGCGCGCCAACGGGGCCATGACCCTTGTCGCGGCCCAGACCGACAGTCGCCCGTCGCGCACGGCCTCGAGCAAGGGCTCGGGCAGGGCCTTGAACAGGGTCAGGCGTCGACTGACCCAACTGACATCACGGCCGATCCGCTGGGCCAGGTCGCGCAGGGCGTAGCGCTCGGACAGCGTGTGCAGCAAGGCGGCCTGTTCAATCGCCTCCCAGCCGCGCTCCGCCCCTTTGGCCAGACACAACAACAACGCCTCGTCGACCGAGCCCGCCCAGGCATCGACCCAGATCCGGTCCTCGCCGATCTGCTGCAGGGCGGCCAGCCGCCGATACCCGTCAATCAACACCCAGCGGGGTGAATCCGTCGATGCCGGCACGACCACGACCGGCGTCAACTGGCCGTGCTGCGCCATCGAGCGGACCAAGGGGGCCAAGCGTGCGGGATCTTGTAGCCGCCAGGGCGCAAAGCGGGGGATCACCTGATGGCAATCGACCTGTTGGACGTTTTCCATGGCGTCCACGCTACGCCACGAATCCGTCCCTGCCGATGAAGTCCTCTCTTTGCAATCACACCCCCCAAGGCTAAGGGGCTGAAATCACGCGCATTTCCACGGTGTACACGTCCATCTTTGCAATCCCCGACCCGGCGACGGGCACCAGCCGATAAGTCCCTGAAACAACGGGATTTTGTGACGGGTACGCGTCCATCTTTGCAACCGTCGGTAGGGTGAGGCCGGTTGCCGCCTGATCGCCAGAGGGCGCCGCCGCCCGTCGTCGATTCCGTTGTTGTTGCTGCTCACGGTTGCGCGCCGTGTAGTCGGGGTGCGTCTGCCGGTACTGACGCCAGTAATCGGGGTGGTTCGCCCGCCAGCGCTTTTGTGCCGCGGCTTGATTGGCCCGGTAGTCGGCGTCGTCTTTGCGTTTTTGCCGTTGCCAGCGTCGGCGCCGCTCGCGCTGACAAGCCGGCTTGGCGCAGAAGCGCTGACCAGGGACATGTCTTTTCGGGGTGAACGGCTGAGCGCACGCGGCACAACGGATTTGACGCATGACGCGTCTCCAACGAAACGGAATACACCGGCCGAGCGTGTGATCTCAATCGCTAGCTGGCCAGCCGCCAGGAAGGCAAACGGCCGGTAATCAGAAGGCTATTAGCCAGGAAAACCGAAAATCAGGTGGGTCAGTTTCTATGAGCAGAGGTGGGTCAATTCTGGTGAGCGTCGAGGCGCAAAAAGAAAACCCAGCGACG
>JASFVZ010000277.1:0-4232 GCA_050049565.1 Chromatiaceae bacterium
CATCCCGTTCGTGTCATCGTTGTCCGACGACGTCATCAACGCCGTCCCGCAGTCGTTGCGCGACGCCGCCTACGCGCTCGGTGCCACGCGCTCCGAGACGATCCGCCAGGTCATTCTGCCGGCCGCGTTGCCCGGGATCATGGGCGGCATCCTGCTCGCCGCCTCGCGGGCGATCGGCGAGACCATGATCGTGGTCATGGCGGCGGGGCTGAGCGCCAACCTCACGGCGAATCCGCTCGACAGCGTCACCACGGTGACCGTACAGATCGTTACCCTGCTGGTCGGCGACCAGGAATTCGACAGTGCCAAGACGCTGGCGGCCTTCGCCCTCGGTCTTATGCTGTTCATCGTGACCCTGGCATTGAACATCGTGGCCTTGCACATCGTGCGCAAGTACCGCGAGCAGTATGAGTGATCTCTAATGGCTGAAGTGCAGAAAATGCGCGCGATCGACAAGGTCAACGCCTCGCTCGAGAAGCGCTACAAGAGAGAACAGCGCTTCAAGGCGATGGGGCTGGGCGCCGTACTGCTCGGACTGACCTTTGTCTCGCTGCTGTTCCTCGATATCGCGAGCAAGGGCTACACGGCCTTCGTCCAGACCCATATCGCCCTCGAGGTCTACTTCGACCCGGAGGTCATTGATCCGCAGGGGACCGGTGACATGGAGGCAATCGCGCGCGCCGACTTCCGCCAACTGGTCCGCCAACCGTTGCGCGAGTTCTTCCCCGAGGTCACCGGGCGGCGGGACAAGCGGGCGCTCTACAACCTGCTGAGCAGTGGTGCGCCGTTCAAGCTGATCGACATGGTCAGAGAGGACCCGAGCCTGATCGGGCAGCGTCTCACGGTCGAAATGATCGCCGATGACGACATCGACATGCTGGTCAAGGGGCATATCGATCGCGATGCGCCTCCGGAGGACCGGCGGGTCAACGACAAGGTCATCAGCTGGGTCGACAAACTCGAGTCCGAGGGGCTGGTGGTCACCAAGTTCAATACCCGGCTGTTCACCAACGGCGACTCACGCGAGCCCGAACTGGCCGGCATCGGGGGTGCGGTCGCCGGGTCCTTCTACACCCTGCTCGTGACCCTGACGCTGTCGTTTCCGATCGGGGTCGCCGCGGCGATCTACCTCGAAGAGTTCGCGCCGAAGAACCGCTGGACCGACCTGATCGAGGTCAACATCAACAACCTGGCCGCGGTTCCGTCGATCGTGTTCGGCCTGCTCGGTCTGGCGATGTTCATCAACCTGTTCGGTCTGCCACGATCCGCCCCGCTGGTCGGTGGCCTGGTGCTGACCCTGATGACGCTGCCGACCATCATCATCGCCTCGCGCGCGGCGCTGAAATCGGTGCCGCCGTCGATCCGTGAGGCGGCGCTTGGTGTTGGCGCATCCAAGATGCAGACGGTATTCCACCACGTGCTGCCCCTGGCGATGCCGGGCATGCTGACCGGCACCATCATCGGTATGGCCCAGGCGCTGGGTGAGACCGCGCCGCTGCTGATGATCGGTATGGTCGCTTTCATCGTCGACATCCCCGGCGGGCCGCTCGACCCGGCGACGGTGCTGCCGGTTCAGATCTACCTGTGGGCGGACAGCCCGGAGCGGGCGTTCGTCGAGCGGACGTCGGCGGCGATCATCGTGCTGTTGACCTTCCTCATTGCAATGAACACCTTTGCGGTCATCATGCGTAAGCGCTTCGAGCGTCGCTGGTGATGACCGAGCCGAGCGAGGACAAGACTATGACAACCGGAGAAACAGCAACCGCCGAGATTCTCGACGGACCCAAGGCCACGGCCCAGAGTTCGCGCCCGCTGGAAGACGGCTTCCAGACCGTTGGCGAGGTGCGCGTGCCGAATGCCCGTATGACGACGACCGACGTCAATGTTTACTACGGCGACAAGCACGCGATCAAGCATGTCGACCTCGACATCGGCAAGAACCAGGTCATTTCGATGATCGGCCCGTCCGGTTGCGGCAAGTCGACCTACCTGCGCTGCCTGAACCGGATGAACGACACCATCGACATCTGTCGGGTCACCGGTGAGATCAAGCTGGACGACCAGGATATCTACGACAAGAAGCTCGACGTCGTGCCGCTGCGCGCGCAGGTCGGCATGGTGTTCCAGAAGCCCAACCCGTTCCCCAAGTCGATCTACGACAACATCGCCTACGGCCCAAGGATCCACGGGCTTGTCTCCGGACGAGCGGAACTCGACGAGGTCGTCGAGCGCAGCCTGAGCCGTGCCGGACTCTGGGAAGAGGTCAAGGACCGGCTCGATCAGCCGGGCACCGGTCTCTCGGGTGGTCAACAGCAGCGCCTGTGCATCGCCCGGACCATCTCGGTCGAGCCCGAGGTGATCCTGATGGACGAGCCCTGCTCGGCGCTCGACCCGATCGCGACGGCCAAGGTCGAGGAACTGATCGACGAGCTGCGCGAGCACTATACGATCGCGATCGTGACCCACTCGATGCAGCAGGCCGCCCGGGTCTCCCAACGCACCGCCTACTTCCATCTGGGCAACCTGGTCGAGGTCGGTGAGACCACGCAGATCTTCACCAATCCGCAGCACAAGCTGACCGAGGACTACATCACCGGCCGGTTCGGCTGAGGCACGACGTCGGGCGGATCACCTCCCCCAGTGAGCGAGCGGCCGCCCTATCAGCCTGTCGATCCGCATACCCTGTCGCGGTTCGACGGCGATCTCGGCAACTTCCGGCGCCTGGTGCTCGACATGGGGCAGCTGGTTTTGGAACAGGCCCGACTGGCCAGCGAGGCACTGAGCCAGTGCGATATCGCCAAGGCACAGAACGTCGCCGGTCGCCGGCGGGCGATCCGCGACCTCGACATGGATGCCCTGAACGCCAATGCCCGCCTGTTCGCAGTGCATCAGCCGGTCGCCCGTGATCTACGCTTCGTCCTGACGCTGTCGCGGGCGATCTATGACCTCGAGCGCATCAGTGGCGAGGCGGTGCGTCTGGCCGACATCACCGAAGGGCTCTACGAGCGCAACCTCTCACGCCACGAGTGCACGATCTTTGAAGATGTCGGGCGGATGGCCGAGCCGGCGCTGAGCCTGCTCGATCGCGCGCTCGAGGCACTGGCCCAGGAAGATCTCCGGGGGGCCGTGGACACAGCGCTCGATTCCGAGAGCCTGGAACGGGTATTCACCGGGGCGATTCGCCGCATGGCGACCTACGTGATGGAAGATCCGCGCAATATCCGTTGGGTGATCGACGCCACGCTCGGCCTGCGCGCGATGGAGCGGATCGGCGATCACGCCTGCAGCATTGCACGCAATATCATCTACTCGGTGACCGGTAAGGACGTCCGTCACGCCAGCGTCGCCAACCTGGAGGACAACGGCGGCGCCGAGCCGGGCCCGACATGATTTCCGACCATCGCCTGGCCCGGACCGGCCGCGGCGCTTTCAGACGATCAGGGTCATCCTGAAGTAGGTGCCCCACGCCGCCAGCAGCATCCCGGCGGCCGCGAGGTCGACCCACATCCGCAGCCGCTTCACGCGGCGTACGTCGTCGGGTTGCTCGATCATGAACACCCGGTTCATCAGGGCGTCGAGCATCAGAACGAAAAAGAAGATCACGACGACCGACGGGATGACGTAGGCGGTCAAGACGCCGATGCCTTCGGGCTGCATATCGGCAAACAGGATCATCGGCAGGCTGAGCAGCGACAGACCGATCAGGGTGAGCCGGAGGCCGCCGAGTTCTCTGAGTATGTGAATCATCGTGCGCAGCGTGCGGGTAGCGGTCGACAGGTGACACGGCCGCGGGGTCGAGCGATGCCCTGGCCGCGGTGGTGCGGCGCGCAGTGTACTATGCCTTCCGTGTCTTCTGCCCGCGTCGAGCAGCACCTGGGCACCGAATCGCCGGCAATCACCCGAATCTCCAGGACCCACGCCCATGACCCGAGTCGTCTCGTTCAACATCAACGGCGTCCGAGCCCGTCCGCACCAGCTGGAGGCACTGCGCGATAAGTATGACCCCGACATCATCGGCCTGCAGGAGACCAAGGTGCAGGATGCCGATTTCCCGCGGGAGTTGATCGAGTCGATGGGCTACCACGTCGCCTACTACGGGCAGAAGAGCCACTACGGCGTGGCGCTGCTGTCGAAGACGCCGCCGGTCGACGTGACCTACGGGCTGCCCGGCGACGACGCGGCGTCGCAGCGGCGCCTGATCTCCGGCACCTACGCGGTCGGCGATACTGAGC
>JASFVZ010000278.1:0-4229 GCA_050049565.1 Chromatiaceae bacterium
TCGACTCGGTCGAGTAACGAAAATTGAAGACCACCCGGCATTCACCCGGAATCACGTTGGTCGCACCGGTACCGGCGTTGATGTTCGAGACCTGGAACGTGGTCGGCGGGAAGAACGCGTTGCCCTGATCCCAGTCCTCTCCGGCCAGGGCAGCGAGCGCCGGTGCCAGTGCATGGATCGGGTTGCGTGCAAGGTGCGGGTAGGCGACATGTCCCTGACGGCCGCGGACCGTGAGCACGCCGCCGAGCGAGCCGCGGCGGCCGTTCTTGACCGTGTCGCCGACGTGATCGGTCGATGACGGCTCGCCAACCAGACACCAGTCGATCTTCTCACCGCGCCGCTCCAGCGCCTCGATCACCTTGACGGTGCCATCGGTCGCCGGCCCTTCTTCGTCGCTGGTGATCAGGAAGGCGATCGAGCCGGCGTGATCCGGGTATTGCCCAACGAAGCGCTCGGTGGCCGTGACCATCGCGGCAAGGGAGCCTTTCATGTCGGCTGCACCACGCCCGTACAGGATACCGTCCCGCATCTCCGGTTCGAACGGCTGCGACTGCCACTGAACGGCAGGTCCGGGCGGGACAACGTCGGTGTGGCCGGCGAAACAGAACACCGGCCGTTTGGTTCCGCGGCGGGCCCAGAGGTTGTCGACCGCGCCGAAGCGCATCGGTTCGCACCTGAAGCCGAGTCGCTCGAGGCGGTCGATCATGACCGCCTGACAGTCGGCGTCGTCCGGCGTCACCGACCGGCGTCGTATCAGGTCCATGGCGAGATCGACCGTGGCGCTCATGGCCGATTATTCCGCGACGCTTTGTTGCCGTCGGATGACGGGCTCCGGCTTGGCTCTTCAGGTATCGAACAGCTGCGCATAGTCTTCCGCCTTGAAACCGACATGCAGGCCTTCGCCGGTATCGAGTACCGGCCGCTTAATGATACTCGGCGTATCGAGCATCAGCCGCCTGGCCTTGTCTTCGTCAATCGTGTCCTTGATCGGTTGCGGGACCTTGCGCCACAGCATGCCGCGCGTATTGAGCAGGGTCTGCCAGCCGACGGCGCGGATCCAACCGTCCAGCGTCGCCGGGTCGATCCCGTCGGACTTGAAGTTGTGAAAGGCATAGGCAACGTCGTTGGCGTCGAGCCAGGCCCGCGCCTTTTTCATGGTGTCGCAGTTCGGGATGCCATACAGCGTGACCATGGGCGCCTCCGGGACAGTTGTCGGAGCAGTGGCTCAGATGTCTCTCAGGAGCGCATTGATGCCGACCTTGGCGCGGGTCTTTTCATCGACCCGCTTGACGATGACAGCGCAGTAGAGGCTGTACCTGCCGTCCTTGGAGGGCAGGTTACCTGAAACGACCACCGAGCCGGCCGGGATACGGCCATACAGGATCTCATCGTTCTCGCGATCATAGATCCGTGTTGACTGGCCGATGTAAACACCCATCGAGATCACGGCGCCCTGTTCGACGATCACGCCTTCGACGATCTCTGAACGTGCACCGATGAAGCAGTTGTCCTCGATGATCGTCGGCGCGGCCTGCAGGGGTTCCAGCACGCCACCGATGCCGACGCCACCGGACAGATGCACGTTCTTGCCGATCTGGGCACAGGAGCCGACGGTGGCCCAGGTATCGACCATGGTGCCGGAATCCACGAATGCCCCGATGTTGACGTAGGAGGGCATCAATACACAGCTGGGCGCGATGTAAGAACCGCGCCGCGCGGTCGCCGGCGGTACGACGCGCACCCCCGATTCACGAAACTCGCGCGAATTGAAATCGGCGTACTTGGATGCGACCTTGTCGAAGTAGTTGGTGAAGCCGCCCTTGATGAAGTCATTGTCGTTGATCCGGAACGAGAGCAGCACGGCCTTCTTGACCCAGTCGTTCACGATCCACCCATCCGCATGCTTTTCGGCGACGCGTATCTCCCCCCGGTCGAGCTGATCGATCGCGGCATTGACCGCATCCCGAACCGCTGTGCTGACGTTGCGCGGCGTGATGTCGGCACGGTGTTCGAACGCATCGACGATGATGGTCTGGATATCGCTCATGAATTCTTCCTCAACTGACGATTATTTAACGGTTGATCAAAGGTGTTCGAGGTAGTCGACGATGCGCCTGGCCGCTTCGACGCACTCGGTCGGCTCGGCCACCAGCGCCATCCGGACGTGATCGTCGCCGGGACTGCTGTCGTTGATCGGCCGCGACAGGTAGCTGCCCGGCAGCACGCTGACGTTCTGCTCGACGAACAGTCCGCGTGCGAACGACTCGTCGTCGATCGGTGTCCGTGCCCAGAGATAGAAGCCGGCTTCAGGGCGCGTCACGTCGAGGTGGCCGTCGAGCAGCGCGAGTACCGCGTCAAACTTGTCGCGGTACAGCCGTCTGTTCTCTTCGACATGGGCCTCGTCGCGCCATGCGGCGAGGCTCGCCATCTGGTGGTGCAACGGCATGGCGCAGCCGTGGTAGGTCCGATAGCGCAGGAATCGGCTGATGACCTCGGCGTCGCCCGCAACGAAACCGGACCGCAGCCCGGGGGCGTTCGATCGCTTCGACAGGCTGTGAAAGACCACGCAGCGACGAAAATCATCGTTGCCCATCTCGGCACAGGCCTGCAGCAGGCCCGGTGGCGGACGGGATTCGTCGAGGTAGATCTCGGCATAGCACTCGTCAGCGGCGATCACGAAGTTATGCCGTTCGGCCAGTGCGACCACTGCCTGGAGCCGTTCGATCGGCAGCACGGCGCCGGACGGGTTGCCCGGCGAGCAGAGATAGAGCAGCTGGCAGGCGTCCCATTCGGACTCGGGTATCGCGTCGAAATCCGGTAGATAACCGTTATCCGGCGTACAGGCGAGATAGCGCGGCATGGCGCCGGCCAGCAGCGCCGCCCCTTCGTAGATCTGGTAGAAGGGGTTCGGCATCAGCACGGTCGCCGGGCGGGTGCGATCGACAACCGCCTGGGCAAAGGCGAACAGCGCTTCGCGCGTACCGGCGACCGGGAGGACGTGCCTCGACGGGTCGAGCTGACCGGTCGACAGCCCGTAGCGCTGTGTGAGCCAGGCGGCGATGCCTTCGCGCAGGACCTCCAGACCCCGGGTCGACGGATAGGTCCCGAGCCCCGTGTCCAGGTGGTCGCGCAAGGCTGCCTTAATCAGATCCGGTGTGGCATGCTTCGGTTCGCCGATCGATAGTGCGATGGCGGGTTTGTCGACCGGTTCGATGCCTGCTTTGAGCATGCCGAGCCGCTCAAAGGGGTAGGGCTGTAGTTTGTCCAGGTCTGGATTCATGCAGGGGACGGTGCACCTTCGGGCGGCCGATTATAGGCGATCACCTGAATGAGCGCTGGCGCGGCAGGGCGCCTACGGACGGCAGGTCCGACGCTCGGTCTGCTCTACGGGGCGACCTTCTGGGGGTTTGTCTGGTATCCCTCGCGGCTCCTGGAACAGGCCGGTTTGGCCGGCAGCTGGCTGACGCTGGTTGCCTATGGCGCGGCCTTTGTCGTGTTCCTCCCGTTTGCACGCCACGCGTTCCAGGGGGTCGACCGGCACCGCGTCGAACTGGTGGCGCTGGTACTCGCCGCGGGATGGACCAATACCGCCTTCGTCCTGGCTGTCCTGGAAGGCGAGGTCGTCCGCGTCGTCCTGTTGTTCTACCTCTCGCCGCTGTGGACCGTCCTGCTGGGGCGCTGGCTGCTCAACGAGGCGCTCACGCGCCGCACCGCGGTGATGCTGCTGCTCGGTCTGGCCGGTGCGCTGATCATGCTATGGGATCCGGCGCTGGGGCGTGTGCCGCTGAATCGCGCGGACTTCTTTGCCGTCAGTGCCGGCATGGCGTTCGCCGTGCTCAACGTCATGACGCGCCGGATGACCGGGCTCGGTGTGCCGGCCAAGGCGCACGCCGCATTCCTGGGCGTCGTCCTGGTCTCGGTCGCCTATATCCTGGTCGTCGACGTGCCGCTCCCCGATGTCGCCGCCCCGACCTGGGGTTGGGCGGCGTTACTCGGTTTGCTGGGGTTTCTGGTTTCGACGGTTGCGGTAACCTTCGGCGTCAGTCGTATGCCGGTGCAGCGCTCCGCGGTCATCATGCTGTTCGAACTCATCGTCGGCGCATTCTCTGCCTGGTGGCTCGCCAACGAGGCGATCACGCTGCAGGAATGGGTCGGCGGAGTCCTGATCCTGACGGCAGCCGTGATCGCGATCCTGCAGGAGGAGAACACGTCATGAGCCGGATCACCGG
>JASFVZ010000036.1:0-9544 GCA_050049565.1 Chromatiaceae bacterium
GATGTTGGTGGCGGCATCGGGGGATTCGAAATTCCTGTACCCCCAGTAATGGCCGACACCGTTGATCACGCCGGCGGCGAAGAACGGTATCCAGACCATCTGTATCGCCCACATCGCGATACCAGGCATGCTGAACAGCACGAAATCAATCACCAGCAGCAGTGAGACACCCAGGAAATTGAAGCGCCGATAGAGGTTGCGCTCGAGCCAGTCGTCCGGCGTGCCGTGGGCGTAACGCGCCACGAGACCGGTCTGACGGGTCGCGTCACGATACAGCTCCGCCCCCTCCCAGAGGACCTTTCGAAGACCCAGCACCTGCGGACTGTGCGGGTCATCCGGGGTCTCGCAGCGGGCATGGTGGCGACGATGCACCCCGACCCATTCCCGGGTGACCATGCCGGTCGTGAGCCAGAGCCAGAACCGGAAGAAATGCGCGACGATCGGGTGCAGGTCGAGTGCCCGATGCGCCTGGCAGCGATGCAGGTATACGGTCACCGCAACAATCGTGACGTGGGTCAACGCCAGGGTCAGCAATACCATCTGCCACCAGGACATGGCGATCAGGCCGTCAATCATCTGCATATACTCCGGGCTGGACGATCAAGGGTCAGACACGCGTATCGAATCGGAGATTCGCGGGTTTGAACCGGGTATTCATGATAGCGCGATTCGCGCCACCGGGTCAGCCGACCCACCGCGTTGAGGGGTTCAATGCGGCGCGCGTTCGAGGATCAGATGCCCGACCGCATCGACGCGCAATACCCAGCCGGGGGCCAGCCAGGTCGTGGCCACCTGCTCGACCACTAGTGCCGGGCCGGTCAGACGCTGCCCCGGTGCCAGGTCGGCCCTGCCATACAGAGGTGCGGGATCGTCGAGGCCGGATAAGGCGCAATGGCGGACCGGCGCCGCTTCCGGTCGCGCCTCAAGTAGAGGCAGCACCAGCGGGCTATGCGGACCGCGCACCGCGACACGCACCGTGACCAACTCGACCGGCATGTCCAACCGGTGTCCATAGCGCCTGGCATGCCGGGCATGAAAGGCCTCGATGCTTTGTTCCACCCCGTGCCAGGGCACATTCAGGGTATACGACTGCCCGTGGTAGCGCAGATCGACCGAGCGGACCGCCTCGCACTCGGCCTCGGCGAAACCCTCTTCGCCGAGCGCCCGCAGGCCAGCCGCACACAGCCGGTCGAAGTCCTCGGCCAAGCGGTCCGGACCGATCGCCTGCAGCATGCCGATACGGCTGTGCGAGAGCTGCCTCCCGGGGCGTGAGGCCAACATCCCCAACGCCGACAGCACGCCGCCATGCACCGGCACCATCGCGCGATCCATCCCCAGCGCCTCGGCCAGCGCGCAGACATGTAGGCCGCCGGCGCCTCCGAACGACAGCAGCACATAGGCAGCCGGATCGGCCCCCCGCTTGATCGCCATGGCCCGCAGCGCCCGGGCCATGTGTTCATTGGCCACCGCGACGATGTCCTGAGCGGTCTGGGCGACCGATTGACCGGTCGCGTTCGCCAGCCGGGCGACGGCGACCTCGGCGGCAGCGGTATCAAGCCGCATGTCACCGCCAAGAAACGCATCCGCCTGCAGGCGGCCCAGCACGAGATTGGCGTCGGTCACCGTCGGCTCCATGCCACCGCGCCCATAGCAGGCCGGTCCCGGGTCCGCACCGGCCGACGTCGGGCCGACCTGCAACATGCCGCCGGGATCGAGCCAGGCGATCGATCCCCCACCGGCACCGATGGTGTGCATGTCGACCATTGGCACCGCGACCGGATAACGCCCGATGCGCCCCTCGGTGGTCAGCTGAGGTGAACCCTCGACCAGCGCGACATCCGTCGAGGTTCCCCCCATGTCGAAGGTCATCAGCCCCTGGCAGCCGCTCGACGCCCCAATGGCCTGCGCCGCCACGAGACCGCCGGCGGGACCGGACAGCAGCATCCGCACCGCCTGCGGCGCCGCCTGGCGTGCGGCGACCGTATCGCCGGCGCTTTGCATCACCGAGATCGGCGTGTCCGGCAGTCGCCGTTGCAGGCGTTCCAGGTAGCCGGCGACGCGCGGACCGATCCAGGCGTTCAGCCAGGTTGCGATGCCCCGCTCATACTCGCGGATCTCCGGCAGGACCTCAGAGGACAGCGAAATGAACACCCCCTCGGGCATGATCTCGGCGAGGCGCCGCTCACAGCCGGCGTCGAGGTAGGAGAACAGCAGATTCACCGCCACCGCCTGCGGTCGAAGGCGTTCGAGCGCTTCCCGAAGCCGTGCGATGTCGGCGTCGGTGAGCGGCTCGAGGAGCGTTCCGTCGGCGCCGATCCGGCCACCGGTCTCGAGGCAGCGGTCCGGCGGTAACGGCGGCGGCGTGATCGCAGGCTGCAAGTCGTAGAGCTGTTCGCGTTGCTGGCGCCCGATCGTCAGCAGATCGCCGAAACCGCGATTCGTGACATACACGGTCTCGACGCCTTTGCCCTCGAGCACCGCATTGGTCGCCACCGTTGAGCCATGCACCAGGGTGAGTCGCGCTGGCGCCAGTCCGAGGGCATCGATCCCGGCGAGTATCGCGAGCTCGGGCGCCTCCGGTGTCGACAGGACCTTGTGCACCCGTATGTGGCCCGCATCGTCGATCAGTACGAAATCGGTAAATGTCCCGCCGGTGTCAACGCCCAGTCGCATAGCAATGTCATTGTAAAACGGCAAGATCCCGCGGGGCCCCTGTCGCAACCCGCCGACGCAGCGCGGAACAGGCCGTCTCGCCGCTTCCGGGCTTCGCAAGCGCCCGCATGCACGGTAACCTGCGCGGCCATGAAGGCAGTGCTGCGTATACGCGACCTCCGCATCGGCAAGGGCACGCAGCCCCGTCTCGAAGGCGTCGACCTGGAACTGTATCAGGGTGACCGGCTCGGCCTGCTCGGACCCAACGGCGCCGGAAAATCCTCGTTGCTTCTGGCGATCGCCGGACTGCTCCACCCGCATGCCGGTGAGATCACGATCGACGGTGACCCGCAGGTCGCCGCCCGGCGCCGGCAGGTCGGCTTTCTCCCGCAACGGGTCCCGATCTATCCCGAGTTGACGGTCCGCGAACACCTCGCCTGGTGCGGCACCCTGCAGCGCCTGCACGGCCGCGAGCTCGATGCATGCATCGACCGCACACTGGATCAGGTCTGCTTGGCCGACCAGGCGTCGAGCCTCGCCGGTTGCCTGTCGGCCGGCATGCAGCAACGCCTCGGGCTGGCCCAGGCACTGTTGCACGGCCCGCGGCTGTTGCTGCTCGATGAGCCGACTGCCAGCCTGGACCCGGCGCAGATGACCGACATCCGCAAACTGATCGGTACGCTGCCCGATACCGTGTGCGTGATCCTTGCAACCCACCTCTTCGACGACGTATATGCCGTCTGCAAGCGCGTCGCTGTGCTCGATGGGGGCTGCAAGATCGACGACCGCCCGGTCGAACAGGACATGGACCTGATGCGCTACTTCGACGCTCCCGCCGCGGGGGTCAGGTGACCTGGCAGCTCGCACTCCACGAGTTGCGCCGGTCCAGCGCCGGATTGACCTACTGGCTGCTACTGGCCGCCGGGCAGCTGATCATCGCGGTGCTGCTGTTCGCACAGCTCGAGGGATTCGCACGTATCGGTCCCCAACTCACGGCGGCTGGCAGTCAGCTCAACGCAACCGATCTGATCATCGCGCCGACGCTCGGCAGCCTGCTGCTGGTCCTTCTGCTCAGCGCCCCCCTGATTGCCCAGGGCGGCTTTGCCGCCGAACAACGCAGTGGCAGGCTGACCCGGTGGCTCGGCTCACCGATCGATACCACCCGGCTTTTTGTCGGCCGTGTTCTCGGCCTGTTCCTCTCACTGCTGCCACTGCTTCTGACCGGTTCGCTGACTCTCGCGCTGGCCGGGCTGGGCATCGAAATCGATGTCGGACGCCTGGCGGTCGGCATCACGATGCTGGTGTTGTGCAGCCTTTGGCTGAGTGCGCTGCTGATCGCACTCTCAACCCTGCTCGACCACCCCGCCGCAGTGCTGGCACTGAGCTACACCGTGGTCCTGTCGCTCTGGTTGCTCGACTCACTGGGCTCCGGAGACAGTGGTCCGGCGTGGCTCGCGTTGCTGCCACACATCGATCCGGCGTTCAACGGGCTGTTGAGGGGGCAGGACCTCGCCTACTTCCTGATCACCGGCAGCGCGGTCGGGCTGATCGGAATTCAGCGGCTTGCGCGCCGACGGGGCGAAGCCTAGATGCTGCGCAGGCCGCTGTTCTGGCTGTTGCTGTTGGCATGTGTTGTCCTTGCCGCACGTATTGCAGAACGTGGCACCTGGCAGTTCGATGCCACCTCGCAGCTGCGCCACTCCCTGTCGCAGGCCGCGCAGCAGGCGCTCGACCAGATCGGACCCGGACTCGACATCGTGGCCTTCCTGCCCGACTACCCGATCAGCCGTGCCGAGCTCGAGCAACAGCTGGCGCCCTATCTGGCGCATCCGGCGAGCCCGGTACTGCGCTACGTCGATCCACTGGAGCAACCCGACCAGGCCACCGCCATGGGCATGCAGCGCGCGGGTGAAATCCACCTGCGCAGCGGCGATCGTCGCGAGATACTGACCGGTTTCGTGCCGACCGCGTTCGATCAGGCGTTGAACCGGCTCGCACTGCAGGGCGACCGTTGGATAGTGCAGCTGGTGAGCGCTGCCCCCCGCGGGATCGACAGCTCGCCGCTCGGCATCAGTACGCTCGCCAAGCGCGCCGAGCAGCTGGGCTACCGACTGCTCAACCTCGATCCGCGCCGCCTCGACCGACTGCCCGACAACACGGCGGTGGTATTGCTCGTTGCGCCCGAGGTACCGCTCGATAACCACACGTCAGCCATGCTCGAGGCGTACCTCACCCGGGGTGGGCGACTGTTGTGGCTGGCCGGCGGCAAGGAACAAGGCTGGGCCGCGGATTATCTCGCCGTGACCCATCATCCCGGTGTGATCGTCGATGCCGACGCCGCGCGCTTCGGTCTCGACACGCCGGCCAACGCCATCGTCGAGGAATGGCCTGAGGCATTGCTGCCGTTCGCTCCGTCGGCGCCGGCGGTACTTTACCGGGCGAGCGCTTTGCAGCATGCGGCAGGCACCCCCTGGGCGGTAGTCGGCGAACTGCGCAGCGGCATGCGCAGCTGGAACGAGACCGGGCCATTGACCGGCCGGCTCCGACGCGATCCGGACCAGGGCGAGCTGTCCGGCCCATTGACCGTCGGCCTCGCCCTCGAGACACGCGAGGCACCGACCGCCCGCGTGCTGTACCTGGGTTCCAGCCATGTGTTCAGCAACGCGCAGATCGGCCGCCTCGGAAACAGCGAGCTGGCGCTCGGACTGTTGCGCTGGCTGACCGACAACGCGACGCTCACGGCACTGCCGGATACGCCGTCGCACGTGATCCGATGGTCGCGACGGGTCGCCGCCACCCTGGGTATTCTGTTGATCGGCCTGTTGCCGATCGCGTACCTCGCGTTCGGACTATGGTGGCGCCGACGGCGCCGACGCCAATGAGCCCTCGCACCGGTCCGCTCCACCCCTGGACCCGGGTCAACCTGGTGCTTGCGGCACTGCTGGTCGGACTCCTGGCCTGGGAGTGGTCCTCGACGCGCCCTGACCCGCAAGGGGCGCTGCTCCTGGTCGATCCGGAACAGGTCGACAGCATCCGGGTTGAGAGCGGGCCCAGGTTGAAGCTCGCGCTGCAGCGCGAGGCCGACGGCTGGCGAATCACCCATCCGGCGGACAGATCGGCCCGACCGGAACGTGTTGCGCAACTGCTGGCGGTGGTCCGCGCGCCTGTGCGCTACCGTTTTGCAGCCCCGCCCGATCTGGACCGCTACGGCCTCGGAACGCCGGCGGCCGCGCTCCACCTCGACGGTTCCGGCATGTCGCCCGTCACGCTCGCTTTCGGTGACCGGGACCCGGCGCAGAACCAGCGCTATGTGCTGGCCGATGGCGAGATCCGACTCGTCGACGAGGTGTTCTTCAGCCTCCTGTCACTCCCGACCGATCATTTCACGGCGGACTGAGCTTGCCCGAGCTTCCCGAAGTCGAGACCACGCGGCGCGGTATCGCACCGCACCTGGCGGGCCGACGGATCGATTCTGCGGTAACCCGTACGGCACGGCTGCGTTGGCCGATACCACCGCTCGCGGACCTGCTTGCGGGCGCGACCGTGCGGACTGTCGAACGGCGCGCCAAGTACCTCCTGCTGCGCTTCGATCACGGCACCCTGATCGTCCATCTCGGGATGTCGGGCAGTCTGCGCATCGTCGACCGGCACAGCCCGGCGCGCCCGCACGACCATGTCGACCTGGTGTTCGGCCGGCGCTGCCTGCGTCTGCACGATCCCCGCCGCTTCGGCGCGATGCTGTGGACCGATCAGGACCCACTGCTCCATCCGCGGCTCAGAGATCTTGGGCCCGAGCCGCTCAGCGAACAGTTCGATGGAAAGAGCCTTGCGCAGGCCGCGCGCGGCCGGCGGGTCGCGATCAAGAACCTGATCATGGACGGCCATGTGGTCGTCGGCGTCGGCAACATCTATGCAACCGAGGCGCTGTTCCTGGCCGGGATCCATCCCGGCCGACCGAGTCATCGGATCGCGCAGGGCCGGCTCGAGCGGCTGGCCGGGTCGATCAAGGAGATACTGGGCTACGCGATCGAGCGTGGCGGGACCACCTTGCGGGATTTCCTGAACGAATCGGGAGAGCCCGGCTACTTCGCCCAGGAACTGCTCGTCTACGGACGCGCCGGCGAACCCTGCAAGCGCTGCGGCGCGACGATCAAAAACCGTCGGATCGGCCAGCGCGCCAGCGCCTACTGCCCGAACTGCCAGCGCTGATCGTTTACTGTTCCTGGATCACCGCCGCCTTGCCAACCCCGCGCGGATCCGACGCCGCGGTCACCCGATCCTGGCGTCTGTCCCAGATGACCACCTGCATGTTGCCATAGCGATCCTCACCCTCGACGACGGCATGGCCGCGGCGTTCCAGCGCGCTGCGGGTGCGCGGGTCGAGGGCGCCAGGCTCGGCGTCGATGCGGTCTGGCAGGTGCTGATGATGGATGCGCGGGGCCGTAACCAGCTGTTCGGCATCGGCGCCTTCGATCGCCGCCAGCACACCCTGCAACACCATCGTGATGATGCGCGAGCCACCCGGCGTCCCCAGGATCACCAACCGGCCGGCACTCTCGACGAAGGTCGGCGACATACTCGACAGCATCCGCTTACCGGGCGCGATCGCATTCGCGCCGCCGCCCAGCAGACCATAGACGTTCGCGGCGCCGGGTTTGATCGAAAAGTCGTCCATCTCATCGTTGAGCAGCACGCCGGTATCGCCGGCTACGAAGCCCGAGCCGAATGGATAGTTGATACTGAGCGTTGCCGCGACACGATTGCCGTCCCGGTCGAGAATCGAGAAATGCGTCGTATCGCTGCCTTCCGGACGCTGCGAATCCAGATCCTCGCTGCGCATCGCCCGCCTGCGGTCGATGCCTGCGGCCTGCCGTGCCGCGTAGGTGGAACTGACCAGGCGTGCGACCGGAACAGGGACGAAATCACTGTCACCCAGGTATCTTGCGCGGTCCGCGTAGGCCCGACGCATCGTCTCGACCAGCAGGTGGGTACGGTCGACACCGCGCGCCCGGTGATACCCCAGGGCGTCGAGGACCCGCAGCATCTGCGCGATCAATATCCCGCCCGATGAGGGCAGACTGGCGCTGACGATTCGATAGCCACGGTAGTAGGTCTGGATGGGCTGCCGCTCGACTACGCGGTACTCCGCCAGATCGCGATCGGTCCATATCCCGCCCGCCGCGCGTACCGCACGGACCATGCGATATGCGAGGTCACCCCGGTAGAAGCCGTCCGCACCGGCACCCGCTATCCGCTCCAAGGTGTCGGCCAGTTCCGGCTGCCGGACGATGTGGCCGAGCGGCGGGACTTCGTCGCGATGGAGGAACTGGCGGCTCGCCTCGGGACTGGCGCGCAGCGCATCCAGCCGGAAGCGGGCAAGCCGTCGATAGGCGTCATCGACCGGAAAGCCTTCCCGGGCAAGCAGGATCGCCGGGCCGAGGGTGAGCCCGAGAGGCAGCCGGCCGTAGTAGCGCGCGATATGGTCGAGGGCTGCCGGTACGCCCGGGATCCCGGCGGCCAGCGGACCGTCGATCGATGCCTTGGGGATCACCTCGCCCTGGCTGTCGAGGTACATGTCTTCCGAGGCCGCATAGGGTGCGCGCTCACGGCCGTCGATCATCACCTCGCGACCGTCGCGCACGCGGTGCAGCAGCCAGAAGCCACCGCCGCCGATGCCGGAACCATAGGGCTCGACCACAGCGAGCGCGGCAGTGACGGCCACCGCGGCATCGAATGCGTTGCCACCCGCATTGAGGACCGCGACACCGGCCTCGGTTGCCAGCGGATGCGCGGTCGCGACCGCATCGCCGGGTGGTTGCAGACCGGCGATCGCCGAGCCCGCGACCAGCCAGGCAAGAAAAAGGCTCCGCAGGGGAGCCTTGATCGAGAATCGGGGCACCAGCAGGTCAGGCACTGGCGGCCGTTATCCGCTCGTACTTTGCCATCAGTTCCTCCTGGGTTTCTTCACGCTCCGGGTCGTGCGGGATGCAGTCGACCGGACAGACCTCGACGCACTGGGACGTCTCGTAGTGACCGACACACTCGGTGCACAGCTCGGGGTCGATGACATAGATCTCGTCGCCCTGCGAGATGGCGCCGTTCGGGCACTCCGGTTCGCAGACGTCACAGTTGATGCATTCGTCGGTAATCATCAAGGCCATTTCGGCTACTCCCAATACAACGTTGGAAAAGGCGCTCAGATACAGTGCTTGTCATGGAGCATGCGCTGCACCTCTGGATGGACGAAGTCTGACACATCCCCTCCGAGTCGGGCTATTTCCCGCACCAAGGTCGAGGAGATGAAGGCGTATTGCTCAGCCGGGGTCAGAAACAGGGTCTCGATCTCCGGCGCCAGCCGTCGGTTCATACTCGCGAGCTGGAATTCGTACTCGAAGTCCGACACCGCCCGTAGGCCGCGGATCACGACCTCCGCGTCATGGACACGGCAGAACTCCATCAGCAGCCCGCCGAACGGCACGACGTCGACGCGGTCGAGACCGCGCAACGCGACGTTCGCAAGCGCTACACGCTCATCGATACCGCACACCGGCTGCTTGCCGGTGTCCTGGGCGACTGCGACGATCACCCGGTCGAATAAACGTGCCGCGCGAGCCACCAGATCGCTGTGACCATTGGTAATCGGATCGAACGTCCCGGGGTAGACCGCTGTCTTCATTCGGCTCCGCGATGGCCCTTGACGATGCAGTGCACGGCACGAGTCCAGCGACACTGGGTTGGCGTAGACCCGATTATTTCGATCTAGCTGCTGCGGCGCAACAAGCGCTGCGCACTTTGGCCGGCCTGTCCCTCGCGCAGCATCTGCCAGGAAGCCGGGCAGCATGGCCAGGGCGCGTTTCGGTCCTGTTCAAGATAGACCAAGGCGCCATCGGCT
>JASFVZ010000037.1:0-9500 GCA_050049565.1 Chromatiaceae bacterium
GGTCTGACGGAACAGGCTGATCGCGCCGAGTGAACGGCTCTCGAGGGTGAGGTCGTAAGACGCGCGATGTTCGGCTTCCTGTCCCGCCAGTATTGCCCGGTCGCTCTCGGGCAACCGGAAGCGCAGACCTTCGATCGCAACCTGGCGTTGCATCTCCCGGGCGAACAGCTCTATCTGTACATCGGTCTCGAGCGTCGTCTGCAAACGCGTGGCCAGCTCGAGCACGCTGGTCGGCAGGCGCCCGGCATCCGCTGCGCTCACACGATCATGCAGGGGCGAAGCCGTGGCCGTTGCCAGGTTGTCGGGTTCGCTGTATCCAAGGGAGGCCATATCGCTCGTCTCGGTGGCTTGAGTTCGCATTCTGCCAAGCGATTCTCGTGCCAAAAGATAAAAGTACTTTAACTTCAGTTAGTTGACGATTAGTTCTCGGCCCGCGTCAGAGAAGCGTCGGTGGTTCCCGGTGACTGGGATTTCCAAAACGTCGAAAAGCCGTCGATCGCCCGGAACGGTATTCACGGCCGGGATACCGACACCCGGAGCCAGGCGGCCGTCGATCGTTCAATCGAGGATCGCGACGCTCTTTACCTGTGCAAAGACCCGCAGTCCCGGCCGCAGTTGCAGATGACTGGCCGACTTGCGGGTGATCCGGGCGAGCATCGGCGCGCCGTCCGCGTCGAGGCGCACCAGGACCTGTGAAACTCCCGCGTCGGCGATCTCGGACACGGCTGCAGGGATGACGTTGAGGATGCTGGTGCGCTGCGGTCGGTCGAGGACCAGGCTGACGTCACGCGCAATGAGCCGCAGGCGGACGCGCGTGCCAGCGGCGAGTTGGCGCCTCGGAACCAGGAAACGCCCGCCGTCGAAGTCGAGTTCGGTCAGTCCGAAGGCGTCGTCGTGCCCGGCCACGGTCGCCAGGATCAGGGCCGCGGCATGGTCGTCATGGGCGAGCGGCAGATCGGTCCTGGCGAAAAGGGCGAACGCATCGCCGCTGGCAGTGACACGACCCGCGTCGAGCAGCACCAGATGATCGGCGAGCCGCGCGACCTCATCGATCGCGTGGCTGACATAGAGCACCGGGATGGCCAACTCGTCATGCAGTGACTCGAGGTACGGCATGATCTCGTTCTTGCGCGCCTGGTCGAGTGCCGACAACGGCTCGTCCATGAGCAGCAGTCTCGGGCTGGTTGCCAGTGCCCGGGCAATGGCCACACGCTGGCGCTCGCCGCCGGACAGCTGGTCCGGACGACGGTCGAGCAGTCCGTCGAGACCCAGTAGCTGAATCACCTGATCAAGCGGTACCCGACGCTGCGACCGCGGTACCCGACGCAGTCCGTAATCGAGGTTGCCGCGGACGCTCAGATGCGCAAACAGGCTGGCCTCCTGGAAGACGAAACCCAGCGGCCGACGATGCGGCGCCAGATGGTGCCGTTCGGTCTGCCAGGGCTCGCCGTTGACGCTGAGTCGACCCCGTACATCCGGCTCCAGCCCTGCGATCGCCCGCAGCAGGGTGGTCTTGCCGCAGCCGGACGCGCCGAAGATCGCGCTGACGCCTCTTCCCGGTAACGCGAGATCGACCTCGAGCCGGAAGCGGTCCCGCCCCACCGTCAGTGCCATGTCGATGCTCACAGATGCCACCTGGCGAATCGGCGGTTCACGGCATAGAGCGACATCAACATCACGAACGACAGGACCAGCAGCACCGCGGAGAGGACATGGGCGCGCTCGTAATCGAGTGCCTCGACGTGCTCGTAGATCGCAATAGAGATGACCTGGGTCTCGCCCGGTATGTTGCCACCGATCATCAAGACCACGCCGAATTCGCCGAGCGTGTGGGCGAATCCGAGGACGGTGGCGGTAAGGAAGCCGGGCCGCGCCAGCGGCAGTGCCACCGTGAAGAACCGATCCAACGGTGAGGCCCGCAGCGTGGCGGCAACATCAAATGGTCGTTGCCCGATTGCACGAAACGCCTCTTGCAGCGGTTGGACGACGAACGGCAGCGAGTAGAACACCGATCCAATGACCAGCCCGGTGAACGAGAAGGCCAAAGGTGGCAAACCAAGCGCCTCGGTGGTCGCGCCGAACGGGCCGTGCGGCGCCAGGGCGATCAACAGGTAGAAGCCGAGGACGGTCGGCGGCAGGACCAGCGGCAGCGCAACCAACGCCTCCACGACGAACCGGAGTCGCGATGCTGAGCGGGCCAGCCACCAGGCCAATGGCGTGCCGAGCAGCAGCAGGACCAGGGTCGAGACGCCGGCCAGCTCCAGCGTCAACAGCAGCGCGGCCATATCGTCCGCTGTCATGGCCTGGGTGGCGACGCGTCGGGCAGACGGTAGCCGGCGTCGCGGATCATGCGGCGGACCTCGGCGGAACGCAGGTACGCCATGAACGCGCGTCCGGCCGCGCTGTCGCGCAGCAGTCCGGCCTGCTGTTCGATCGGGGCATGCAGATCGGCCGGCACTGCCCAGCGCGCGCCGCGGATCGCGTGTTGGTGGGCGACCAGCTGTGAACCGGCAACGAAACCGACCGCGGCATTGCCGCTGTAGACGAACTGGAACGCCTGGCCGATGTTCTCGCCGCGCACCAGACGAGCCCTGAGCTCGTCCCACAGGCCAAGTGCGATCAGTGCCTCGCGTGCTGCACGGCCATAGGGTGCAAGCCGGGGATTGGCGATCGCGATGCGCGGCAGGTCTTGATCGGTCCTCTGGTCCTCGGATTCCGCCTTCGCAAGGTCGTCCGGCAGCGCCAGCGAGGTGCGCTGGGGTGCCCAGACCACCAGTCTGCCAATCGCATAGGTGAAACGACTGCCGGGCACCAGACGGCCCATCCTGTCGAGGCGCTCCGGCCGTTCGGCGTCGGCTGCCAGGAAGACGTCGAATGGCGCACCATTGAGTATTTGGGCGAAGTGCTTGCCGGTCGATCCCAATGAGATCGATAGCGCATGTCCGGAGTCACGTTCGAAGCCGGCGGCGATCTCGTCGATCACGGTGGCGAAGTTGCTGGCCACCGCCAATCGTAGGGTGTCGGCCGATACGCCTTGCGGCAGGAGTAGGCCGCAGGCGATGAGCAGGACAACCGGGTAGCGCCGGATCCACACCGTTAAACAACCGGCCGCCAATCCGGAAAGCCTCAGTCGTCCCAGCACAGCCTCGTGCCATGACAGTCACGGCTGTCCGGTCCCATGGCCCACAGGTAGAGCGGAGCCAGGGCGTCCGGCGATTTCAAGGCCTGATCATCCTCACCGGGGAAGACCCGCCGACGCAGCGCGGTTCGGGTCGGTCCGGGATCGATCACGTTGACCCGAACCGCGGTCTTTTCCAGCTCATCGGCGAGCGTCTGAGCGAGCCCTTCGATGGCGAATTTGCTCGCGCTGTAGGCACCCCAGAATGCCTTGCCATGCTGGCCGGTTGCATCCGTGGTGAACAACACGCGGGCATCGGCCGACCGTTCGAGCAGCGGCAGACAGGCCTGGGTCAGCACGAACGGCGCATTCAGGTTCACCTGGATCACCTTCAGCCAGTCGGTTGCGTCGTAGTCCTTGATGCGGCTCAGGTAGGGCAGGATGGCGGCATTGTGCAGGAGGCCGTCGAGGTGGTCGAAATTCTCCTGCAACGTATCGGCCAGCGCATCGAAATCGTGCGGCGAAGCACCTTCGAGATGCATCGGGTAGATGGCGGGCGTCGGTCCGCCGCTCCGCTCGATCGCGTCGTAGACGGCTTCGAGCTTTGGCACGGTCTTGCCGAGCAGTACGACGGTCGCACCATGCGCGGCGAAGGCCAGCGACATCGCGCGGCCTATGCCGTCGCCGGCCCCGGTCACCAGCACCTTGCGGTCGCGCAGCAGATCGGCGGATGGTTGGTAGTCGTTGTGCATTACCTCGTTCCTCTAAGGCCGCCGCGGCAGCGCCAGGCAGTCCATAGGTGGGCGATAGGCGCCCGGTCGGTCGGCTGTTCGATCGCGGTGAAACCTCGCCTGGCCAGGTGCGCGTGCAGACCCTGGGCGACCGCGACAAGGCGTCGTGCCAGGTCCGGCACCGGTTCCTTGCGAAGCGCTGTGCGGCCGCCGGGATACCTCAGCAGGGCCTCGCAATGTGCCTGTCTGGCAGTCGCCTGCAAGCCGGTAGCCTGGCGCGGATCGAGCGCCTTGGTGACCTGCTCCGGCCGGTCCGGCAGTCGACACACGCGCTCCACCGCGTCCCAGTAGGCCCCCAGCGCGAGCGATCGCTCGACCGCGTAAGTCGACCCCGGTTCCAGCCGACAGAATATCTCGAACAGCCTGCCGCCGCTCGCCGCGCAATCGGAATGGAAGGCGGCGATATCGGCCAATCCAGGCTGTCTGATCAGCTGTTCCGTGGCGTCGACGATCGCATGCATTGGATCGGCGGCCGTCGGCCCGATACCCTGGTCGGCCATCGCAATCGTCATCGGGTGTTGAGGCCGCTGCGCCTCGAAGGTGCGATGCAGTTCGTCACGCCACCAGTCGAGTTTCAGTCGGGCGACGCCCGGATCGGCCGGCGCGCAGGCGATCCCACGCATCTTCCGGTACCAGGCCAGCACCACGGCATATTGCGGGCGCAGTGGGGCGGGCGAGAACCGCACCGCGTAATAAGAACCCGAGCCGATCGGAACTGCCTCGTTGGGAAAACCCCAGTCAACGGTCTTGCGGGACATGGTCTTCCAGCAGGCCGATGATCTCGTTGGCCGAGTCGATCGTCAGATCCGTGTCCCATTGCTCGGGCGGGTCTTCCGGATGCAGGTAGCCGTACAGCGCGCCAACCGTAATACAGCCGGCCGCGCGGCCGGCCTGCATATCGCGCCCGGCATCGCCGATGTACCAGCTCGACGCCGCCGGCCTGTCGAGCAGCCGGCAGGCGTGCAGGATGGGTTCCGGGTGGGGCTTGCGATTGCTGCAGGTGTCGCCGCTGACGATGCAGCCGGCACGTTCTGTCAACTGCATGGCCTGCATCAGGGGATCGGTCAGCCAGGCCGGCTTGTTGGTCACGATGCCCCATGGGATCTCACGTCGCTCGAGGTAGGCGAGGCACTCCGCCATGCCGGGAAACAACGCGGTGCCCCGCAGCAGGTTGTCGGCGTAGACGCCGAGCAGGAACTGACGCTTGGCTTCAAACGACGGTTCGTCGGGCTCGATGCCGAAGCCCAGTCGGATCAGCGCGATACCGCCGTGGGATACCACCGGCCTTATGGTCTCGTAGGGCAGCTCGGGCCGTCCGAAGTGGGTCAGCGTGCGGTTCAGCGCAAATGCGAGGTCGGGTGCCGTGTCCGCGAGGGTGCCATCGAGATCGAACAGCACCGCGGCTGGCGGAGACACCCTGGTCACGCCGGTCGCTGGGTGGCGACCATGAAGTTGACGTCGACATCGCGCGGATCGAGTCGATAGATCCCGGTTAGCGGGTTGTAGGTCAGGCCGGTCATCGACCGCGTGTCGAGTCCGGCCTGGCGGGTCCAGCGGCCGAGCTCGGCCGGCCGGATGAACTTCGCATAGTCATGCGTGCCCTTCGGCAGCATGCGCAGCAGGTACTCGGCGCCGAGGATGGCGAACAGGTACGACTTCGGGTTGCGATTGATGGTCGAGAAAAAGACCTTTCCGCCGGGGCGCACCAGGGATGCGCAAGCCGTCACGACCGACAGCGGGTCGGGTACGTGTTCGAGCATCTCCATGCAGGTCACGACGTCGAACGCCCCAGGTTCTTCGGCGGCCAACGCCTCGGCGGTCAGCTGCCGGTAATCGACCTGAACGCCGGTTTCGAGCAGGTGCAGTCGCGCCACCTCGAGCGGCGCCTCGCCCATATCGATCCCGGTCACCAAAGCGCCGCGTTGCGCCATCGCCTCGGCGAGTATGCCGCCGCCGCAGCCGACGTCGAGCACGCGCTTGCCATCCAGTCCGGCGTGCTGATCGATGTAATCGAGTCGCAGGGGATTGATGTCGTGCAGTGGTTTGAATTCGCTGTGCGGGTCCCACCACCGCGAAGCGAGCTGTTCGAACTTGTGCACCTCGGCGTGGTCGACGTTGCCTGTGGCATTCATCATCGTGTGGTACTACTCAGCCCGTAAAGCCGTAAGTATACGAATCGCCAGGCGGTGTGGAGCGCGATGCCGCGGACTTTGCATGGCATTCAAACATCGGCCTGACCGATGCGCTGACCCCATTCGATCGCCCGTTCGACGGTCTGTGGCAGGTCGATGGTGATGAGTTGCCGATCCTTGAGCAATTGCCGTCCATGGACCCAAACGTGCCGCACTTGCTCGCGACCGGCGGCATAGACGATCTGGGACACCGGGTTGAATACCGGCTGGGTCTCCGGTTGGCTGAGATCCAGCGCGATCAGGTCGGCCGACTTGCCTGCCTGCAAAGAGCCCGTGAGGTCGTCGATCCCGAGCGCGCGGGCACCATCCAGTGTCGCCATCCGCAGGGCCGCTTCGGCCGGCAGGCGGCAGGCGTCGCCGGTGTTGCCCTTGGCCAGTAGCGCCGCACTCTGGGTCTCTGCAAGCATGTCCAGGTCGTTGTTGCTGGCAGCGCCATCGGTGCCCAGCGCCACGCCGATGCCGGCGTCGAGCAGCTGGCCGACCGGGCAGTCGCCGGAGGCCAGTTTCAGATTGGACTGTGGGCAGTGCACCACACTGGCACCGCACTCGGCGACCAGCAAGATCTCTGCGTCGGTCAGTTGCGTCATGTGCACGGCGACCAGCGACGGCGTCAACAGGCCAAGATCGCGCAGCCGGGCGAGCGGGCGCTTGCCATGCGCCGCGAGGCTGCCCTCGATCTCTGCCGGGGTTTCATGGATGTGCATGTGTACCGGCAGATCGAGTTCGTTGGCCAGGGTGGCAACGCGACGCAGCGGTGTGTCCGACACCGAGTAGGGCGCATGTGGCGCGAAGGCCGTGTGCACCAGCGGGTCATTGCGGAACTGATCATGCACGGCCGTCGCCCGGTCGAAGTAGCCGTCGGTGTCGCTGGCCCAGGCCGACGGAAAATCGATCACGATCAGGCCTACCATCGCGCGGATGCCGGTCTGCGCGGCGACACGTCCGGTGACGTCCGGAAAGAAATACATGTCGTTGAAGCAGGTCGTGCCGCCCCGCAGCATCTCGGCGATCGTGAGTCGGGTGCCGTCGGCCACGAACTCCTCGTGCACCCAGCGACTTTCGGCGGGCCAGATGTGATCGTCGAGCCAGGTCATCAGCGGGAGGTCATCGGCCAGGCCGCGAAACAGGCTCATCGGGCTGTGCGTATGGGCATTGACGAAGCCGGGGGTCAGCGCGTGGCCGGGCAGATCGATCACCTCGGTCGCATTGACCTGATCCAGCTGATCGGCCGACAGCACGGCGGCTATCCGTCCTTCAGCGATCGCGACGCCGCCGCCGGTGAGATAACCCGGTGTCTCGACGGGAACGATCCAGTCGGCTTTGATCAGGATTTGAGCATCCACGTGCGATCCCCGGACGGTCTGGTGAACGGGCGACGGGGTGCGCGCAGATCGACACGACGCCGCCGAAAAGACCGTTAACATAACGCATCCAGTTTTCTACCGGGGAAAGCATGACACCCTTGACACCCGACTCCGCCGCAGACGGATTCGCCGCGACGCCAGACAACGCGATCGTGTGGCGTGACGACACGCTCTACCTGCTCGATCAGCGTGTACTGCCCATGCAGGAGCGCTTCGTTGCCTGTGCGGATCTCCAGGCAGCCGCATCGGCCATTCGCGAGATGGTGGTGCGCGGGGCGCCTGCGATCGGAATCACCGCGGCCTATGCAATCGTGCTGTCAGCGCGTCGACGCTTCGCGGAACATCCCGATCACTGGCGCGACGCCGTCGAGGCCGATCTGCAACGACTTGCGGTCGCCCGTCCGACGGCGGTCAACCTGGGTTGGGCGATCGAGCGGTTGCGCAACCTGATCCGGAAGCTGCCGGACGCCGACGACCCGACACCCGCAGTGCTGGACGAGGCGCGCGCGATGCATGCAGCCGACCGCGCCGACAATCGGCGGATGGGTGCGTTCGGTGCCGGCCTGTTCACCGAGCCGACCAGGGTCATCACCCATTGCAACACCGGTGGTCTGGCGACCGGCGGTTGGGGTACTGCGCTCGGCGTCATCCGCAGCGCTCACGAGGCGAACCTTATCCTGCACGTCTACGCCGACGAGACGCGGCCATGGCTGCAGGGTGCGCGCCTGACCGCCTGGGAACTGGTCCACCAGGGGATACCTGCGAGCCTGATCGCCGACGGGGCAGCCGCGGCGCGGATGGCACACGGCGATATCGGGTGGGTGATCGTCGGCTCGGACCGCATCGCCGCCAACGGAGACGTAGCGAACAAGATCGGCACCTACGGCCTCGCGGTGGCCGCGCGATACCACGGGGTGAAGTTCATGGTGGCCGCGCCGACATCGACCATCGATCCGGCGACGCCGGATGGCGCGGCGATACCGATCGAGGAACGTCCGGCCGACGAGCTGCTGGCCTGTCAGGGACAGCGTGTCGCGGCTGAGGGAATCACGGCATGGAACCCGGTATTCGACGTGACGCCGGCCGACCTGGTCGATGCCATCGTGACCGAACGCGGCGTCATCGAGCGGCCGAACGCCGACAGGATCGCGGCCCATTTGGCTCAGGTGCAGCAACCCTGATGCAGCGATGATGCGTCGACCGTCACGCTGGCTGCTGGGCCTGTTGCTTGTCGTCACGCTGCTGGTGGTGATCCCCGTGGTGTTGCTCCTGGTGCTGGTCGATCCGGTGTCGCGCGCTGCGCATCTGCCGCAACGTGTCGACGTCTCGCCGCTGAGTCGCTATATCACCGTGCCGTTCGTCGGCACCGACGGCATCACCCTGCATTACCTGGATGCCGGCAGTGACACCGACGGATCCGGGGAGGCGCTTCCGGTGTTCCTGCTGCTGCATGGATTCACCTTCAATGCCTTCACCTGGCAGGCACAGATGCAACAGCTCGCGCGGCATGGCCGGGTGATCGCGCTGGATCAGCTGCCCTATGGCCTCAGCGACAAGCCGGTGCCGGGCGAGTGGGATCGAGCAAGCCCCTACAGTCGGGAAGCCGCGGTAATGCTGGTGCGTAGCCTGCTGGACCAGCTCGAGTTGCGGCGGGTGATCATTGTCGGCAATTCGTCCGGCGGCACCCTGGGCGCAGAAGTCGCGCTGGCCGAGCCGGAGCGGATTGACGGGCTGGTCGATACAGCGCCGCTGAGGCGGATCAGTCTGCTGGCCGCACGAGAACTCGGTCTGCGGATGCCATTGCTCGAATCGAGTTTCGCCGAGCCGGCGCGGATGCCCATCGGTCGGCGCGAGTTGGCCGGGTTGCATACCCAGACAAGGAACTGGGATCTGGCCTGGGCCGCATTGCTCGACCAGTCGCTGCGCACCCGGATCGATTTGGCCGAACGGATCGGCGACCTGGTGCAGCCGGTGCTTGTGCTCAGTGGTGACCATGACCGGCTGGTACCCGTCGATGACAGCCGCCGTTTGGCAG
>JASFVZ010000279.1:0-4211 GCA_050049565.1 Chromatiaceae bacterium
CGTCCCACGGCGTTGCTGCTCGCTCATGTACGGCAGGTACACAGCGCTCACAGCGCCTTGTTGGCCGAAAAAACGACCGCCGTCGCTGGGTTTCAGTTAGTGTGAGCAGGCCCTAGGATCTTTTGTCGAAAGCGGCCACCTCCTCGAACCCGGGTCAACTTCTGCATGTTGGCGATTGGGAGCAAGTAGGTCTCCTGCCCTCCCCCGTAGTGGCCCCGTGCATGCGCGGCAACTTAAGACGAGCATGCTCGCGTTACCCAGAGTCACCTTGACGGTGAAGTTCGCAGTGTTGGCGTCATCTTCGACAATTAGTAGCCGCATGGCCATCTTGCCTGTCCAAATGCAAGGGAACTCGGCAACTGACCGCCGCGAAGATTGTCGCCTGTCCCTGGGTCGCAGACCGAAACCGCCGCCTTCGACATCGGTTGTCGTCAACACCGACCTGACATGACCCTGCGCCGTCCGCAACAACTTAGCAGGCCAATCGCCACTGAGGGACGAACAAGGCCCTCTATTAGACATTGTCGGCCATCGCGCCTGAACGGCCCATATCCTGAACGTTAAGGATCTTTAATGCACAGGGGCCGGAGACCTGAACCTATGGCGTATCGGGGCACGGGAGCGAGCTGTTGACAGGCCGCGCATTCAGTTGCTGTCGCTACATCCAGCGGAGCAGATTCAGTTCGGCAATCAGACCAAAGGTGCCGAAGAGAATCAGGTAAAACGCAACTATGTAGTTCAACAGCCGCGGCCACACCAATATTGCGATGCCCGATAGCAGGGCCATCAGTGGGCCGAAAATGACGACATTCATGGTCTTGTTCCTATCAGTGACCTGGTTGGGCATGCCGCTGGGTGCGGGTCAGAAACCGCAGCGGCCTTGCCAAGACGATATCCGCAGCGACTTGGCCGTGAGTATCTCACTGATATTCACGTCCCGGCAGGTCTCCCGATCCGCACACCACCCATAAGGCTCGACGACATGCCGCTGGCTCTCACCCTCCGGAGTTGGCCGCTGCTCTGAACGGGTCAGAAACCCGGTTGCCTGTTGAACCAGGGCGGCGGCACCAGTTGACGGCCGAAAGGATTTGCCATCGGACCGACATCATCCCGCGCACTGAGTGCGCCGAGTAGTTGATCGCGCTCTGCTCGGGGCAGATCCTGCTGTCCCAGGATCTGGTCACGGATCTCGTCACGGCTGCCGGTGAACTGGTGCTTTTTCAGCTTGCCGTCGGCATCGAGGTACTGAATCTCCGCCTGGTAACTCCCGTCCTGGGCTTTCTGCAACGACAGCGAATCGAAGGTCTCCCAGTTGTCGTTTGCCTGCTCCGGGGGCTGGGCGAAGAAGGGTGCCATCGGGTGGCGGTTATAGTGCTGTCGCGGCATCCAGGGCAAGCCCCGGGGCGAGGCAGCGTAGGCTTCGGGCTGGGCCGCCCCCAGGACGACCTGGCGCTCTTTAGTCGCCCCATTGTGAATCACCGTCAACGTGACAGGCTGGTCGGCGCCGTCCGCATGAACCAGCTGACTCAACTGCTCGGCGGAGAACAGTTTCTGATCGCCATAGGACACGAGGATGTCATAGGGCTGCAGCCCGGCCTTGGCGGCTGGAGAACCCTCGACGACATCGCGGACCATCACACCCTGGCCGGCTGGCACGACGTCACTCAACTGGGAACGCAAAACGGCCGGGACCGGCCCCAACATGACACCGAGGTAGCCTCCCACCTTCTGCACGGCAGCCGGTGGGTTTGCGGCTGTCTGGTCGGCGGCCAATATCGGGCTTGTCAGCGGAACGGCCAGCGCGATGGCGATGGCTACTGCGATTCGACGTGTGTTCATGAAAAACCCCCTTATTGTGTTGATTTCCTACAGCCTAAGTGACCCGATGCCCACCAAAGCGTTCCCAACATGACAAAGATTTAAGGCTGGCGCTGGGCCCTCGACACCGTGGCAACAGTCCTGCCCAGGCCGGAGACCAGGCGCTCCGGCCGCTGCGCAGGGCCGGCCGCAACCACCTGATCCGTGACTGCGCGAGCGCATGCTCCGTCAGCACCGCGGAACCGGCGCCGCTCAGGCCCGGCTGCGGGAATACGCAGGGCTGCGAGTTCCTGGGGCTCTGGGTGCCAATTCGCGGAATACAAACACACTCCCGTGCTGCTGCAAAACGTCCAACGGCGGCATCCATCCCTGAGAGCTGGACGCCCGAAGGGCAGAGGCGTTCTGGCCCGGGCATCCTTCTTTCTCGAGGATGCCAGCGGCACGGCCAGGGCAACGAGCGACCGGTTGTGTCGTGGATACATTCAGTGGCAACAATCAGCATAGCCGCCGTAGTGGGACCAGGAAAAGCGATGGGGCCGAATTCGGAGCAACAAATGATCGAGGAACAAGCGATTCAGGAACCGGATATTGGCTTGTTCAAGGCCGTTGGAAAACTCGCCGACGCCGACTACCAGGCCTTCATACCGCAGCTTGAGAGCCTCATAAACGAGTATGGAAAGATTTCCCTCCTACTGGAGCTGGAGGATTTCCACGGCTGGCAACCGACCGCGGCCTGGGACGACTTCAAGATCGGCCTGACCCATGCGGACGACTTCGAGCGGATCGCGATCGTCGGCGATCGTGACTGGGCGCGCTGGATTGCTCGCCTGGCCAGCCCTTTCACTCACGCCGAGGTGCGCTGTTTTGACCACGAGGACCGCGACGCCGCCTGGGACTGGCTGAAGCAGAATGCGCTGTCGGCAGCCCTTGGGCGGCCTATCTCGACGACGCGATATCACCACGTGCTCATCGCCATCGACTTTTCCACACGGTCCGCACAGGTTCTGGAACGGGGGCTGGTTGTGGCATCACAAACGGCGCCAAGGTCACCCTGTTCCATGTGGTGGACGAACCCTACTTCGAGCACCCATTCGAAGATGCGGTTTTGCCGTAGATTTCGGAGTACACCGTGCACCGGGTCGAGCTGGCACGTACCCGGCTATTGCATTTGGCAAAAGCGATGGGAACCGATGACTTGGAGAGAGTTGCGCCCGAAGGTAGAGATACCCCGGGATGCGGAGCGGCATGGCATCGACCTGATCGTCACCGGGTCGCATGGTCATGGTGGTTTGAGCACCGTGATCGGTTCCACCTCCGGCAGCGTGCTGCATCAGGCCTCGTGCGACATCCTGGTGGTCCGGGTCGACTGAGGTCTGGCGGCACTGGCGACAGACGGTACAGGCCGGCCCGGATGTTCCGGACTCACGGGGTGTGCTGCGACGCGTTGGCGGCGAGTGACCCGACAGCCGCTTGCCGCGTCTCGTGCCGAAAACAGTTCCGGCAGGCAGCGCGGCTTCGGATCCGGTCCCTAACAGTCTGCGTTCGGCATGCATGCCACGGCAACCATCGGATGACCCGACACACGAGGGAAGCGCTATGAAGAACCAGCACCCATGGCAAAAACACTCCATTCCCCCGAGGCCGCCCCACCCACAGCGCCGGCGTGAACTCCTGCCCTGGTGCGAACCCAAATCCGCGCATGAGGACGAGACCGCGCCGCAACGCGTTCAGGCCATCATGCGTCACGCCAGCTATCTTCAGGCGGACCAGGACATCGACTTCCTCAACCTGGACGAAACCCGCGGCGTTCGATTGCAGATCGACTATCAGAAGGCAGAGCTGCTGCTCCAGCAACACGGCATCGAACATACCATCGTCGTGTTTGGCAGCACGCGTATCAAGGAGCCGGCCGCGGCGCAGCGTGCGGTCGACAACCTGCGCATACAACTCGATGAGCACCCCGACGATACCGAATTGGGAAGGCAGCTGCTGGTCGCCGAACGGATCCTGGCCAAGAGCTGCTACTACGATGTCGCCCGGGCGTTCGGCCGCTTGGTCAGCGAGGCGGGTCGGCGAATCGGTGACGGCCAGCTGGTCATCATGACGGGCGGCGGCCCCGGCATGATGGAGGCCGCCAACCGCGGCGCCTACGATGCCGGCAGCGAGTCGGTCGGCCTCAACATCAACCTGCCCCATGAACAGTTCCCCAATCCCTACATCACGCCGGAACTGTGCTTTCGTTTTCACTATTTCGCCCTGCGCAAGCTGCATTTTCTGTTACGTACACGCGCCCTGGTGGCATTTCCCGGCGGTTACGGCACCTTTGACGAATTGTTCGAAACCCTGACCCTCATCCAAACGCGCAAGATCAAACCCCTGCCCGTCGTGCTGGT
>JASFVZ010000280.1:0-4208 GCA_050049565.1 Chromatiaceae bacterium
GCGAGGGGAGCCGTCATTGCAGAACCCAGTGTGAATTGGCGCCGGAGTCTACAACAACCGCCTGATTATTCGTCTTTTTTGTGCGGATTCTCATGGCCGTTCGAGGGTGATGTGTGGCAAGCTGGACAGCGGTCGACTAAGACAACCGCAGATCAGGCGAGGCATGGCGGCGATCATTCGGCATACGGATCAGGCGCCGCTACGACAACTGACGGGGTGAAACAGCTTGGCGAATCCACAACACGCCGAAGTGCGCAGCATACCGACTCGTTGCAGCGATTGTCCGATCCGGACCAAGGCCCTGTTCCAGGTCGTCGCCGAAGATTATCTGCACGACGCGGAATCGCGCCGGACCGCACAGTATCAGTTGCCGGCCCGTGCCCATCTGTATCAGGAGAACCAGTCAGCCACGATGGCCTACACCCTGTTCGACGGCTGGCTGATGCTCTATCGGACGGACGCGAAGGGTGGGCGCCAGGGGTTGAGGATCGCGCTCCCGGGTGATTTCGTCGGCTACACGCCGCTGCCCGATTCGAGCTACAGCCACAGCGCGCTGGCCGTCACGGCGACCGTGGTCTGCGGATTCCGCCAGTCCGACCTGCACGCAATGATCGACCGGCACGATGACATCGGGCGCCACATCAACCAGATCCAGGCGCGCTACCTGCAGATCTGCGAAAACAATGTCCTGGGGCTTGGTCGGCGTTCGGCCGAACAACGGATCGCGCACGCGGTGCTGGATCTGCACTACCGCCTGTCGCATCGCGGCGAGGTCGACGAAGAGGGGACGCGTTTTCCTTTTCCGCTGACCCAGGAGATGCTCGGCGAGCTGACCGGCCTGACGCCGGTCCACACCAACCGCGTGCTGCGCAAGCTGCGGACCGACAAGCTGATGGTCTGCGAGCGCCAGCAGGTCGAGATCCTCGATCTTAAGGGACTCACCGATCTCGCCGAGTTTCGCGGCACCGAGACCGTCTGAGTCGCCGGCGGTATTCACCCGCGGTTCGACCGGCTATACTTCGAGCCGTTTTTTTCCTGGCGGGATGCCACTAACTCATTGATACAAAAGGGAGAGATAGCCGTGTCCCCGAAAAACGATGCCGCTTTCCTTCGAATGTTCCTGATCATTCTGGGGGCGCTCGTCGCATTCACCGTCCTGATTTTGTTCGTCGCCAACAAGGTAGCCGCTTCAGACGGTGAAGATCCGCACGTGCGCGCCGCGGTCGCCGAGCGAATAGCGCCGGTCGGCAGGGTGAATATCGCGCCGCCTGCGCCGATCGAGCCGGCGGTTGCCGAACCTGCAGCGGCCCAGCCCGCTGCAGCGGAACCCGCTGCATCAGAACCGGCGGTGGCAGACGATGCACCGGCTGCCCCCGCCGCACCGGCGTCGGCCGCGGTACCCGCTGCCGCAGCTCCCGCCGCCGACGCTGCGCCCGTGGCCGCTGCTGCCGGACGTTCCGGCCAAGAGGTCTACAACGCGGCCTGCACCGCCTGCCACCTGATCGGCGTACTTGGTGCGCCGAAGCTCGATGACACTGCCGCCTGGTCGGCCCGTCTGGACGCCGCCGGCATCGACGGCCTGGTGAGCAGCGTGATCAATGGCAAGGGCAACATGCCGGCACGGGCCGGCGCCAACATCTCCGATGCCGAGATCCGGGTGGCGGTGGACTACATCCTGAACGCCAGCGGCGTCGAACAGCCGGCCAGCGCACCGGCTGCCGCGACGCCCGCCCAGTCGGACAGCGTTAGCGCAGCACCAGCCGCACCGGCGCCAGCCGTTGCTGAACCTGCTGCCGCGGTCGCGATAGCGGCTGCGGCTCCCGCCGAAAGTGCGCCGCCGGCCGGAGCGGTCGCGATCGACCTCGAGAAAGGCAAGACGATCTATGACACCGCCTGCTTTGCCTGCCATGCGACAGGCGCCGCAGGCGCGCCCAAGCTGGCTGACCAGGCACTTTGGGGACCGCGTATCGCCAAGGGCCTGGATACGCTGACGCACAACGCCATCAATGGGATCGGCGCCATGCCGGCGAAGGGTGGACGGGTCGACCTCCCGGACGCCGATATTGCATCCGCGGTCGTCTACATGATCGAGCAGGCGAAATAGCGACTGCACCAGCTGTTTCAGAAAGACCGGTGCCGGTGACGGCGCCGGTTTTTTTGATCAGTCTGCGCCAAGCATCGCCTTGAGCCCGGCGATGCTGGCCTGGCCCCTGGCCTGCTTTTCTTCCGTCGTCAATGTGCTTCCGCGCCCTTCCCACTGCAGGTCTTCAGCGGGCAACTCGGCGAGAAACCGACTGGGTTCGCAACGCACCGTCTCGCCGCCGCGCCGTCGGCGCTGCGCGCTGGTCAGGATGAGTTGTTTGCGCGCCCGCGTCAGTCCGACATAGGCCAGGCGCCGCTCCTCCGCGATCAACCGGTCGTCCTCCAGGCTGCTGTGATGGGGCAGCAGACCCTCTTCGGCGCCGACCAGGAACACGCTGGGGAATTCCAGCCCCTTGGCCGCATGCAGGGTCATCAGCGCCACCCGGTCGGTCGCGTCCTCCTCATCCTGGCGCTCGAGGATGTCGAGCAGGGTCAGCCGGGCGACCAGTTCGCCGATGTCCCGGCCGTCATCCGTTTTATCCTGCAGCTTCTCCATCCATTCCAGCAGCTCCTGCAGGTTTTCCCAGCGGCGGTCGCCGGCGGCGTCGGTGCTGCTGGTCTCGCGCAGCCAGTCCCGGTAAGCGATGTCGTCCAGCAGCTGACGCAAGACGTCGGTCGCGCGCGCCGAGTCGCATTGGCGCGCCAGACTGTCGCGCCAGTCGGCAAACTCGCGCAGTCGCCGGCAGGCGCGGGCCGGCAGATGCTGTTCGAGACCCAGTTCCGCGATGGTCGACAGTAGGGGAAGCCGGCGCTGCGCGGCATAGTTCGCCAGCTTCTCCAGCGTCCCATGGCCGATCTCGCGTCGCGGCGTGTTGACGACGCGCAGAAAGGCGCCATCGTCGTCCGGGTTCGCGAGCAGGCGCAGATACGCCATGGCGTCCTTGATCTCGGTTCTACTGAAGAACGAGCTGCCACCGCTGAGGAAGTAGGGCACACCCTGGGTACGCAGCGCCTTTTCGAACGGCCTCGACTGATGGTTGCCGCGGTACAGGATGGCGAAGTCCCGGTAGGCCTGTCCGGTACTGAAGCGGCGGTGCACGATCTCGCTGATCACGCGTTCCGCCTCGTCCTCTTCATCCTTGCAGACAATCACCCGCAGACCATCACCGGGTCCGTGCTCGCTCCATAGCCGCTTGTCGAAGACATGGCTGTTACGTGCGATCAGATCGTTCGCCGCGCGCAGTATCCGGCCGGTCGACCGGTAGTTCTGTTCCAGCTTGATCACCTTGAGCCGGGGGAAGTCGTCGCGCAAGCGGGCCAGGTTCTCGGGACGGGCGCCGCGCCAGGCGTAGATCGACTGGTCATCGTCACCGACTACGGTGAGCGCGCCGCGCACACCGACCAACAGGCGCACCAGTTCGTACTGGGCATCGTTGGTGTCCTGGTACTCGTCGACCAGCAGATAGCGCACCCGGTTCTGCCAGCGTTCCCGCAGCGCCGGCTCATCGCGCAGCAGTCTGACCGGCAGCAGTATCAGGTCGTCGAAGTCGACCGCGTTGTAGGACCGCAACGCCCGATCGTAGGCCGCATAGACGGATGCACAGAAGACGTCGCTGTCCGACTCCGCCCGTTCCATGGCCGTGGTCGGATCGACCAGCTCGCTCTTCCACGACGAGATCTGGTGACGTGCTGCCTGCAGCGCCGACTTGTCCAGCGCATCCTGCTTGGCCAGTTCGCCGAGCAGCTGTTCGACGTCCAACTCATCGAGGATCGAGAAGCCCGGGCGCAGCCCGGCCTGCGCAGTTTCCCGGCGCAACAGCGTCAAACCGAAGGTGTGGAAGGTCGAGACGGTCAGACCGCGCGCCTGGTGGCCGTCCAGTCGACCGGCGACACGCGCCTTCATTTCGCGGGCGGCCTTGTTGGTGAAGGTGACCGCGGTGATATGACGGGCCGGGATACCGGCCTGCTCGACCAGGTGGGCGATCTTCGCGGTGATGACCCGGGTCTTGCCGGTTCCGGCGCCGGCGAGCACCAGCAGCGGCCCGTCGAGATAGCGCACGGCCTCGCGCTGGCGCGGATTGAGCTCCTGCATGGTCGGCGGCGTCAGCCCTCTTCGTCGAACAAGG
>JASFVZ010000281.1:0-4202 GCA_050049565.1 Chromatiaceae bacterium
TTTACACCAGGACGAGGTTGTCGCGGTGGATCAGCTCCTCTTCGTCGACATAGCCCAACAGGGACTCGATCGCGCTGGAAGGTTGTCCCTGGATGCGGCGCGCTTCGTCGGCACTGTAGTTCACCAGTCCGCGTGCGATCTCTCGGCCGTCGGCATCGACACAGGCGACCAGCTCGCCACGTTGGAAATTGCCGCGCACGGCACGGACCCCGACCGCCAGCAGACTTCGACCGGCCTCCCGGAGCACCCTGACGGCGCCGGGGTCGAGTTCCAGCTGGCCCCGGGCCTGCAACTGACCGGCCAACCAACGCTTGCGGGCCGCGTCGGGCGGCTGCGAGGACGACAGCGTGGTACCCACGGTCTCGCCGGCATGCAGACGCCGCAGAATATTGGGCGATCGACCGTTGGCGATGACCGTCGTCGCCCCGGACCGGGCAGCCAGCCTCGCGGCACGCAACTTGGTCTGCATGCCGCCGCGGCCGAGCAGACCGCCGCCACCGGCCATCGCCTCGAGCGCCGGGTCGCCGGCCCGCGCATGGCCCACGAGCTCGGCGTTCGGCTCTGCGCGCGGGTCGGCCCGGTACAGGCCTTCCTGGTCGGTCAGCAGCAGCAGACGGTCGGCCTCGACCAGGTTGGCGACCAGTGCCGCCAGGGTATCGTTGTCGCCAAACCGTAGCTCGTCGTTCGCCACTACGTCGTTCTCGTTGACGACCGGTACGACACCGAGTCCGACCAGGGCACGCAAGGTACTGCGGGCGTTGAGGTAGCGCCGCCGGTCGGCCAGATCGTCATGGGTCAACAGGACCTGCGCCGTATGCAGCCCCCTGCGCTGGAAACAGCTCTCCCAGGCCTTGACCAGGCCCATCTGGCCGATAGCCGCGGCGGCCTGCAACTCGTGCAGGCTGCTTGGCCGCCGGGTCCAGCCCATCCGGTTCATGCCCTCGGCAACCGCGCCCGAGGAGACGACGACGATCGATTCGCCCGCCTCCATCATGTCGGCCATCTGGTCGACCCAGAGCGTCAGTCTGTCCCGGTCGAGCCCTCTACCGTCGGCCGTGATCAGGGCACTGCCGATCTTGACGACCCAATGCCGCTTCTTCGTCACCGGCATGGTCATGTCTTGCCGACCAGCGGATCGTAGGGGCTGTCATCGGGCTGCTGTTCGCTCGACGACGGCGCTGACTGCCTCAGGTCGTCGAGGTACGCCGCGAGGTCCTGGACCAGCGCGTCGAGACCGCGTCGCGCAACCGATGAGATCAGATAGACCGGGCCGGTCCAATGCAAGGCCTGGACCAGCGCATCACGCCGCGCCTCCGCCTCCTCGTCCGGCAGCAGATCGCGCTTGGTCAGGACCAACCAACGCTCCCGGGCCGCCAGGTCCGCAGCGTACTTCCGCAACTCCGACTCGATGCTCCGGAACGCGTCCTCCAGCGCAAGGCCGTCGACCGGCGCGATGTCGACCAGGTGCAACAGCAGGTGGGTGCGCGAGAGATGCCTGAGGAAGCGGGTCCCGAGACCGGCGCCTTCGGCGGCGCCATCGATCAGACCGGGAATATCGGCGATGACGAAGCTGCGCGACTCGCCGGCCCGCACCACCCCCAGGTTCGGGTGCAGGGTCGTGAAAGGGTAGTCGGCGACCTTGGGCCGCGCACTCGACACCGCGGCGATCAGACTCGACTTGCCGGCATTGGGCTGCCCGAGCAGTCCGACATCGGCCAGCAGCACCAGCTCCAGCTGCAGGCTGCGGCGGTCGCCGGGAGTGCCCTGCGTGGACTGCCGGGGAGCGCGATTGGTGCTGCTCTTGAAATGCACGTTGCCGAGGCCGTGAACGCCTCCACGGGCCACGAGCAGCGCCTGGTCGTGTTCAAGCAGTTCGCCCATGAATTCACCGGTGTCGGTGTCGGTGACCCGGGTACCGAGCGGCACCCGTACCTCCAGGCTCTCGCCTTTGTGCCCGGTCATCTGCCGGCCCATGCCATTCTGCCCGCGCTGCGCCCTGAAATGGCGCTGGTGCCTGAAGTCGACCAGGGTGTTGAGTCCGGCATCGGCGACCAGAAAGACATGGCCGCCGTCGCCGCCGTCACCGCCGTCCGGACCGCCGCGCGGAATGTACTTCTCGCGACGGAAGCTGACACAGCCGTTTCCGCCATCGCCGGCTTCGACCTTGATCAGTGCTTCATCGACGAATTTCATGACCGGGCGGTGCCTCACCGACTCCCAAACAAAAAGGGCCCCGTCGAACGACGAGGCCCTCGTATCGGGTAGCAACGAGGCGTCAGGCAGGTTCGACGCTGACGAACTTGCGGTTTTTCGGACCCTTGACCTCGAAGCGTACTACACCGTCGGCGATTGCAAACAGCGTATGGTCTTTGCCACAGCCGACGTTCACCCCCGGGTGCACCTGCGTACCGCGCTGACGAATGATGATCCCGCCGGCGTTGATCCGCTGGCCGCCGTAGACCTTGACGCCGAGCCGTTTGGATTCGGAATCGCGGCCGTTTTTTGAGCTGCCGCCCGCTTTCTTGTGTGCCATTCGTGCTGCTCCCTACCCGGCAACGATGCCGGTGACTTCGAGTTCGGTGAATGCCTGGCGATGGCCCTGGCGCTTCATATGATGCTTCCGGCGCCGAAACTTGATGATCCGGACCTTGTTGCCGCGGCCGTGGGCTTTGACAGTGGCGGTGACCTTGCCGCCGTCGAGGTAGGGCGAACCGACCTTGACGTCGTCGCCATCAGCGACCATCAGGACCTGATCGAGCTCGATACTGGCGCCTTCTTCCGCCTCGATCTTTTCGACTTTCAGGGTTGTGCCCGCGGCGACCCGGTATTGTTTACCACCCGTCTTTATCACGGCATACATACCGTCGGCTCCCGTTATCAACTGGTTCAGGCGACTCCGACGGCGTGGTCGGATTGCGTCGGCCGTTATCAAAGGACCGCGAATTATAGGAGCCCCACTTGCGACGGTCAATATATCGAGCAACATCAACACTAGCCGCCAGCTTGACATCGGGAAAGCGGCTTACCTAGGATGCGCGTCAGATTTTTGCCCGTGATTCCAGCCATTTATGGAGTTTTCCGCAATCCGCGACCTGATCGCGGACGACCTCTCCGCGACCGATGCGCTGATCGTTCAGCGACTCGAGTCCGACGTCGTGCTGATCAACCAGGTCGGCCACTACATCGTCAACAGCGGTGGCAAGCGGCTGCGACCGACCATCGTGCTGCTCGCCGCCCGCGCGCTGGACTACCGCGGTCGGGCCCACATCGATCTCGCGGCAATCGTCGAATTCATCCATACCGCCACCCTGCTGCACGACGACGTGGTGGACGATTCAGCGCAACGTCGCAACCGGGAGACAGCCAACGCAGTCTGGGGCAACGCGGCGAGCGTACTGGTCGGCGACTTCCTCTACTCGCGCGCGTTCGAGATGATGGTCGAGGTCGACTCCATGCCGGTCATGGGCGTCCTGGCCGAGGCGACCAACCGGATTGCCGAAGGCGAGGTGTTGCAACTGCTCAACTGCAACGATCCGGACACCGACGAGCATCGCTATCGCGAAGTCATATCACGCAAGACCGCAACCCTTTTCGAGGCCGGCGCGCGTCTCGGCGCGATCATCAGCGACGCGCCAGAGGCCATCCAGCAGGGACTGGCCGATTACGGGAGCCATCTCGGGATGGCGTTCCAGATGATCGACGATGCGCTGGACTATGGTGCATCGGACGCCGACATCGGAAAGAACCTGGGCGACGACATCACCGAGGGCAAACCGACGCTTCCGTTCATCCGCGCGCTCGGGCAGGTCGATGACAGCACACGGCAAATGCTGCGGGACGTCATCGAACAAGGCGGTACCGAGCATCTGGACGACGTGCTGCGCGCAATTGAATCGACCGATGCGATCGAATACACTGCGCGGCTCGCGAAACAGGAGGCCGCGGCCGCCAAGCGCGCCCTGCAGCCCCTACCCGACAACAGTTTCCGGGCCGCACTCGAGGCCCTTGCGGACTTTTCTGTTGCGCGGACATTTTGACCGCGGCGCGAGCCGGCGTACGGAGTGTAGCTCAGCTTGGTAGAGCACCGTCTTCGGGAGGCGGGGGTCGAAGGTTCAAATCCTTTCACTCCGACCAATCACGTCACAGGCAGCCTGCGGGCTGCCTCGTCTGCCAGCTATAACCCCAGAATGTCCGACCTGGCC
>JASFVZ010000282.1:0-4192 GCA_050049565.1 Chromatiaceae bacterium
CGCGCCGAGCTCAAACGTGAGGTGGCCTTTCTTAAGACCCTGGTATCCGGCGAGGAATACGAACTCAAGCTGGCGGGACCGACACTGGTCGAGCTCGGTGATGGTGCATTCCGCTTCGAGGTGACACTATCGAAAGGCTCAGTCCAGGCAGGCACGGTGCAGGGAGAAGCGGTGTTCAAGGTCAAGGGAACCTCGGACGGTGCCGAGAAGTTACTCGAGATGGAAGCCCTGACCGATGGGCGACGGTCCCGGATCGGCATCAAGTTCAAGAATTTCCAGAAGCTCAGCGCTGAATTGAAACTGCCCAACGGCTTCGAACCGGCCGCGATCGTCGTCGCGGTCAAGCCGGGCAGCAAGGGCTTCAAGGCTTTCGAACAAACCTACGACTGGCAGGTGTCGGATGCCTGACCGGTTCAGCAGCAGGAGGAAGTCCGGCATGGCACGAGTCAAGCGCTTCAAGGCACCCCGTGTGTCGACGGTCGTCGGTCAAGGCACCGAGATCACGGGTGATGTCGGGTTCAGCGGTGGGTTGCACCTGGACGGGAAGATCCGCGGCCAGGTTCTCGGTGATAGCGAAGGCGGGTCGACCCTTACCGTCAGCGAACAGGGGACGGTCGAGGGTGACGTGCACGTGGAAAATTTGATCCTCAACGGTGCAGTCATCGGGGATGTCTATGCCAGCGAGCGTGTCGAGCTCGCATCCAATGCCCGGGTGACGGGTACGGTTTACTACCGTCTGCTGGAAATGGCGATGGGCGCGGAGGTCAATGGCCAGCTGGTGCACAGCGAGGAGCAGGAGACGCGTCAGGTGGGCTACGCTGGAAGTAAGGGAGAGGAAACCGTACCCGACGCAACGGAGTCCAATTCTTGACCAAATTGCTCAGGATAAGGCATATTCGCGGCATCCTGGTACGAGAAACCAGTCCTCATCAGAGTAGGTGGTGATATGAACGAACAAGCAGTGGCTGGCGACGACCCCCTGGTTTTCACCTCGGCAGCGGCGCAAAAGGTGGCTGACCTGATTGCCGAAGAAGGCAACCCCGAACTGATGCTGCGCATTTACGTGCAAGGCGGCGGTTGTTCGGGTTTCCAGTACGGATTCACCTTTGACGAAACCGTCAACGACGGTGACGAAAAGGTCGTGACCGACGGCGTCACCCTGTTGATCGATCCGATGAGCGTCCAATACCTGATGGGCGCCGAGGTCGACTATTCAGAAGGGCTCCAGGGGGCGCAGTTCGTGATTCGCAACCCGAACGCCACGACGACCTGCGGTTGCGGTTCTTCGTTCTCGACCTGACCGCCGATCGGTTGACTGGCAGCGAACCGGCTTGCTCTACCTCGACTCGTTGGTAAGTCAGCCACCTGCGCCAACTCGGCGACCGCGAACGGGAAAATCGGCTTGCCGAGATCCGGAGGTTCGCTGAGCCTGGACCAGCTGGACTCAGGCACATTCGGGGTGAGGGTTCATCGCCGGCAGCCATTCGTTCCGAATGAAAGCGCTGGGATCAGCGCGCCAGCCCTTCCTTCTTTTGCCTGCCAAAAAAGAAGGCAAAGAAAACGGCAGCCCTGACTTGCACCTCGCATAAGCGAGCTGTTCCGTGCGTTTGTCGCGGCAGGCGGCGCTCGGGAACTCGGGCGTTCGGCCTTCAAGCACCCCTCGCTTGTTTCCGTCCGCTGCTGCGATGCTCGGCGTCGTCAAAGGGGGGTGGGTCCGCGCGCCTTACCCGCGCTTGCGCAGCTAAGCTCAGCAAGCCCAAAAGGGTTTGTTTGTGTAGATCGAACTGCGGCCAACCCGATGGCTTTACTCGCCGAACCGTTAAAGGTGTCGTCGCACCTCGACGACATCCGGCTCGTCGGCCCGGTGGACGGCCCTAAAGCCCAGCCGTTCGCACAGCCTCAGCATTTTGCTGTTCTGCGACAGCACGTCGCCCTGCATGATCTCTATGCCGCGGTCGCGCGCCACCGTCATCAGGCGTTGCATCAGTTGCCGGCCAATACCTTTCTGCTGCCACTCGTCGGCCACCGTCAGGGCGAACTCGCAGGACTGCTTGTCCGGATTGCTGACATAGCGCGCGACCCCCAGGATCCGTGCGTCCTGGGTGTGCTCGTTGATGACCGCGACCAGGGCCATCTCGCGGTCGTAGTCGATCTGGGTGAAGCGCGCGAGCATCAGCGGGGTCAGCTTGTCCATGCTCTGCATGAACCGGAAGTACTTGCTCTCGGGCGAGAGGTTCTGCACGAAATCCTGTTCTATCTCGGCGTCCTCGGGCCGGATCGGGCGGACCGCGACGTCGGTGCCGTCGGGCAGCTGCCAGGTGGTCTCGAGTTCGGGTGGATAGGGATGGATTGCCATGTGGCCGTAGTGCGCCATGCTGGTCTTTGGGCGTGCGACCACGATTCGCGCATCGACCGCGATCACACCTTCATCGTCGACCAGCAGCGGGTTGATATCGAGCTCCTGGACCTCCGGCAGTTCGCATGCAATCTCCGATATGCGTTGCAGCACGTCGGTGAGCTGCTCGATGTCCGCCTCCGGCAGGTTCCTGAACCGTTTCAGAAAACGCGACGCGCGGGTGCCCTCGATCATCTCGCGGCTCAGGTACTCGTTCAGTGGTGGGAGCGCGACCTGGCTGTCGGCGAAGATCTCGACGGCCGTTCCACCGGCACCGAAACTGATCACCGGGCCGAACACCGGGTCACTGGCGATACCGATCATGATCTCGCGGGCGTGCGGCCGCTCCAGCATCGGTTCGATCGTGACGCCGGCCACCCGGGCCTCGGGTGCGAGCCGGGTGACATTGTCCATCATCTCGCGAAACGCGGTGCGCACCGAACGCGGTTCGCGGATGTTCAGTCGCACCCCGCCGACATCGGATTTGTGGGTGATGTCGGGTGAGTTGATCTTCATCGCGACCGGCAGGCCGACGCCCTCGGCGGCGATCAGCGCGTCGGCCGCCGAGTTGACGTTGATGCTCGGTGAGGTCGGTATGTGGAACGCCTTCAATACGGCCTTGGATTCGGCATTGCTCAGGGTGAAGCGGCGTTCGCCAATGGCGTGTTCGATGATCAGACGTGCGCCGTCGACGTCCGGCGCCCGGTGCTTTGACAGTGGTTCCGGCGCCTGCAGCAGCGCCTTCTGGTTGCGGCGGTAGCAGGCCAGGTAGCCGAAGGCGTCGACGCCGGCCTCGGGACTGGTGAACTGCGGGATGCCGACGGCCGCGAACTCCTTGCGCCCCTGCGCCACCAGGTTTTCTCCCATCCAACAGGCCAGGATCGGCTTCTGCGCCTTCTTCGCAGCCTCGATGACGCCCAAAGCGCAGGCGGTCGGGTCGGTCATGGCCTGCGGCGTCAACAGCACCAGCAACCCGTCGACGTTATGGTCATCGAGGACGATCTCGGTCGCTGAGCGATAGCGGGCGCTGTCCGCATCACCGAGGATGTCGACCGGGTCGCTGTGCGACCAGTGGGTCGGCAGGACGCCGCTCAACCGGTCGATCGTTTCCGGTGAAAGCTCGGCCAGCGGGACTTCGAGGTCACTGGCACGGTCGGCGGCCATCACGCCGGGCCCGCCACCGTTCGTGACAATGGCCAGGCGCGGCCCCTCGACGCGGGTGCCGGAGGCCAGGGTTTGTGCGGCGGCAAACAACTGGCTGACGGTCAGCACCCGAACGGCGCCTGCCCGCTGAATGGCGGCATCAAACACATCGTCGCCGCCGACCAGCGCCCCGGTGTGCGAGACCGCAGCGCGCGTGCCGCTCTCGTTGCGCCCGGATTTGACCACGATGACCGGCTTTAGGCGTGCCGCCACCCGCAGACCGCTCATGAACGAACGGGCATCCGAGATGCCTTCGACGTAGAGCAGGATGCTGCGGGTTTCGGGGTCGACAGCCAGGTAGTCGAGCACGTCGCCGAAGCCGACATCGGCCGTGGCGCCGAGCGATGCGACGGCCGAGAACCCGAAACCGCGCGAGTCCGCCCAGTCGAGCAGCGCCGTACAGAAGGCGCCTGATTGCGCGACCAGGGCGACATGGCCGGCCTTGGCGCCGCTTTTCGCGAAGGTGGCGTTGAGCCCGACGCGTGGCCGAGTGATGCCGAGACAGTTCGGCCCCACCAGAGGGATATCGTTGGTGCGCGCCGTATCGACGATCTCGCTTTGCAGTGCGAGCCCGCGTTTGCCGACTTCACCGAA
>JASFVZ010000283.1:0-4178 GCA_050049565.1 Chromatiaceae bacterium
GCCGCCGAGCAGCGCAGCCAGGCCCAGAACCGGAATCTGCCGCCAGTGCACGGTGAACCTGCCTCAGTAAACGAGCACTGCGCGGCGGTTCTCGCTCCAGGAGACCTCGTCGCTGCCGAACGCGGCTGGGCGCTCTTCACCGTAGCTGATGGTGTTGATCTGCGCACGATCCACCCCTTCGGCCTCGAGGAAGCGCTGCACGGCAGTGGCCCGGCGCTCGCCGAGTGCGATGTTGTATTCGCGGGAGCCGCGCTCGTCGGCATGGCCCTCGATCAATACGCTGGCCGACCGGTTACCGACGAGATAGCCCGCGTGCGCACGCAGGACATCGACGAACTCGCTGCGGATCGTGCTCTGATCGAACTCGAAGTAAATGACCTTGGTGTAGAGCTGGCTGTCGGGGTTCTCCAACGGGTTCCCGGTCCAGGCACCGCCGACCCGTGCCCCGCTGGTGGTCGCGCCGGATCCGTCGCGGCTCTCGACGCTGGCTCCTGAATCGTCCTTGGTTCCGGTACTCGAGCAGCCCGTGAAGACCAGAACGGCGGCCGCAATCAGTACAGCCGGCATGAACCTCGGATTCATCTAGCGACTCCTCTCCTGTTGGTTATAGGGCGACCAGACGGGCTCGCGCACATCGCCGGTCTGCAATCGCAGACGTTGCTGAACCCTGCCGTCGGTAGAGACTGCGGCGAGGACACCGCGATCGCCGACCTGCGTCGCGTAAATTAGCATGCTGCCATTGGGCGCGAAACTCGGCGACTCATCAAGTCGACCAGTGCTCATAACGCGGAACTCGCCGCTGCGGGTGTCCAGCGTGGCGATCCGGAACTGCCCGCCGACCCGGGTCACCATCGCCATCAGGCTGCCGTCCGGCGAGTACGAGGCCCGTGCGTTGTAGTCACCCTCGAAGGTCAGGCGGGTCGGTTCACCACCGGAAACCGGGACGCGATAGATCTGCGGCGACCCACCGCGATCAGAGGTGAAAACCAGCGACTTGCCGTCCGGGGACCAGGCCGGTTCGGTATCGATCGCCCAGTGCCTCGTGACCGCGCGCAGGCTGCGCCGGGCGATGTCCATGATGAAGATATCGGGGTTGCCGTCCTTCGACAGGGTCAGCGCGAGGAAACGCCCATCGGGCGACCACGCCGGTGCCCCGTTGATGCCCTTGAAGGACGTCAGTTTCTCGCGCTGCCCGGTGAACACCTCCTGCACCCAGATCGACGGCTGGGCATTCTCGAACGACACATAGGCGAGCCGACGACCGTCCGGCGCCCAGGCCGGCGACATGATCGGCTCTTCCGACGAAACGATGGTCTGCGGATCGTAACCATCGGCATCGGCAATGCGCAGCTCGACCCGATCGTTCCCGGACGCGTCCCGCACCGAGGTCACATAGGCGATGCGCGTTGCGAATGCGCCCGGTTGTCCGGTCAGCGTCTCATAGACGATGTCTGCAATGTGATGCGCGGTCGCCCGCAGGTCACGCGCCGTGGTTGGCATGCTGTAGCCGGTAAGCTGCTCGCCGCGGAACACGTCATAGAGGAAGAACTTGACGAGGTAGCCGCCCGGACCGTTCGGGCTGATCTCGCCGATCACCAGGTTGTCGACGTTGACCGCGCGCCAGTCCCTGAAGTCGACGTCGTCGCCTTGCGACGGCCGGGCGAGCATCTCCTCGACCGGCAGCGGTTTGAAGCGACCGCTGCGGCCGAGATCGGCTGCAATGATCTCGCCGACTGCATGCGGCGGCGGCTGACCGGCAGCGCCGCGCCATGCGAACGGCACGACGGCGATCGGCAGGGCGCCCTCGAGCCCCTGGGTGATCTCGATCGTCAGGTTGGCCTTCGCCGGCAGCGCAAGGACGAGCAGTAACAGCAGTCTGAAAAAGTGATTCATGGCAATCATGTGCTGGGGTCGAAGATGAATGTCAGATCGCGGAAGCGTGCAAGCAGTCGTTCGGACCTGGGCATCGGCAACGGGTCGGCCTTGCGCACCGCGGCCTCGACGGAACGATCGAAGGCGACGTTGCCGCTGGACTCTACCACGCGGACCAACAGCACCGAGCCGGTCGCCGCGAGGCGCACCCGCACCGTGCACTTGAGCCCGTCGGTACCGGGCGGACGCAGCCAGTTGCGGTTCACCTTGGCCTGGATGAGGCCGAGGACCCGGGCCTGCTCCGAGGCGTCCTGCTCGGCGGCGTACTGGGCCGCAAGCTCGGCCTCGCGGGCCTCGCGATCGGCCCGCGCCTTGGCCTCGGCAGCGGCCTTGCGCTTGCGCTCGGCCTCGGCCTTTTCGCGCGCGATCTTCGCCTTGCGTTCCTCCTCGGCCTTGGCGGCGGCCGCGGCTTCGGCTTCCTTGCGGGCCTTTTCCTCGGCCGCCTTGCGTGCCTTCTCTTCGGCCTCGCGTTGCGCAGCGAGTTCCGCCTGTCGCTTCCGCTCGGCCTCCTGCTGGCGCTTGCGCTCCGCCTCCTTGCGTTTCTGCTCGGCTATCCTCGCCTTCTCGGCTGCGGCCTGCTTTTCGGCCTCGGCCTTCTCGCGCGCGGCCTTCGCCTCCGCCGCCTTGCGCTGGCGCTCCAGCTCGGCCTGCCTGGCCTGCTCTTCGGCACGACGCTTATCGCGTTCCGCCTGCTCCGCCGCTGCCGCCTCGGCGGCCTTGCGTCGTTCGGCGGCCTCGAGTGCTGCGCCGTCGATCAGCTCGGCCTGGACGACCTGAACGTCACCACCGATCGGCTTGACCTCGTCGCCCCAGTCGAACTCGAAGATCAAAAAGAGCGCGAGCCCGATGTGCAACAGCACCGCCAGCCCAAGGGCGATCGGATTACGACGCAGGACGGCCCAGATCATGAGCGACCGAGCCGCCGAGCGGTTCGATCGTCGGGCACTCGACCGACAGCAAACCACTCCGCGTAGGGCCGGCTCTGCCGGCCGGATCGCCCGTCGGGCACAGCCCGACCTACGCCGGCGCAATCTCCCGGATCCTGCATTCCTGCACATGCCAACCCGGCGGCGACCGCCTGGGTGGCGCAGGCACTGCTTGACTTGGCTACATTCGGCATAGACGCAGACTAAGGCTCGTCGATCGGCTGGGTGATCAGACCGACATTCGGCGCGCCGGCTTGCTGCAGTACCACCATGGCCCGGACGACCTCCTCGTAGACCACACTGCGATCGCCCTTGATCAACACCGGCGACCCCGGATTGTTCCTGATCAGCGCGGCACTCATCTGCAGGAGCTCGTCCTCGTCGACGAACCGGGTCCGGTCGTCGTCGTAGGTGATCGACAGCCGACCATCACGCTCGACGCCGATCACGATCGGACGCTTCGCATCCTCCTCGATCGGTTTGGCATCGGCCTCGACCAGATCGACCTTGACACCCTGGGTCAGCAGGGGAGCCGTGATCATGAAGATCACCAGCAACACCAGCATGACGTCGATGTAGGGCACGACGTTGATCTCGGCCATCGGTCGGCGGGTTTTCTGCTTGCGCGACATCAGCGCTGGCGGGTGCGCACGTGCGCCTGGCGTTGGAGGATATTCGAGAACTCTTCGACGAAATCATCGTAGCGGTTCTCGAGCCGCTGCACGGTGTTCGCATACTTGTTGTAAGCGACCACCGCGGGGATTGCGGCAAACAGACCGATAGCGGTGGCGATCAGCGCCTCGGCGATACCTGGCGCCACCAGGTTGAGGGTCGCCTGCTTGACGTTCCCGAGCGCGGTGAAGGCGTTCATGATGCCCCAGACCGTTCCGAACAGACCGACGTAGGGGCTGGTCGAGCCGACCGTCGCCAGAAACGACAGGTGACTCTCGAGGGTATCGAGTTCACGGCTCATCGCGACGCGCATCGCACGTCGCGCGCCCTCGACGACCGCCATCGGTTCGATCTCGGCGTTCTCACGCAGCCGGGCGAACTCGCGGAAGCCGGCATGGAAGATCGCGGCCGTGCCGCGCAGGTCGTCCCGGTCCCGATCGGCCGAGCGGTAGAGATCACCAAGATCATTCCCCGACCAGAAGCGGTTCTCGAAACCGTTCGCCTCGCGCTGCGCCTTCTTAAGGACGCGCGAGCGATCGAAGATCACGGTCCACGACAGCACCGACGCCAACACCAGGATCACCATCACCAGCTGAACGACCAGGCTGGCGTTGAGGATCAGGCCGACGAAGGAAAGGTCACTGCTGT
>JASFVZ010000284.1:0-4175 GCA_050049565.1 Chromatiaceae bacterium
CAAACCGGCTCAATGCCGATATATTGTGGTTCATCACGGTTGTACCACTATATATAGGGTAGCCACCCGAACGCAGGAAGCCCTTCATGCACGCCCCCGACACCCAGGTCGCCGAGTTGCCGACCCATATTCGGCGCCGTGACGGCACGGAAGTCCCTTTCGATGGAAACCGAATCGCCTCGGCGATTCGTCGTGCCGGCGAGGCGACCGGCGAATTCGGTGCGAAACAGGCGGCCGCTCTGACCCGACAGGTGATCCGTGTCCTGACCCTGAGCCGCGCGGGTGATCCGACCCCTGACCTGGAACGCGTTCAGGATGTCGTCGAGCAGACCCTGATCACCGCGAACTACCTGCCGACAGCCCGGGCCTACATCAGCTATCGCGATCAGCATCGGCGCCTGCGTGGCGACCGGCGCACGCTGGTCGACGTTTCGCGGTCGGTCAACGAGTACCTCGACCGCGCCGACTGGCGGGTCAGTGCCAACGCCAATCAGGGCTATTCGCTCGGCGGCCTGATCCTCAACACCTCGGGCAAGATGATCGCCAACTATTGGTTGTCGCATATCTACCCGCCCGAGGTCGGTGCGGCACACCGCAACGGTGACCTGCACATCCACGATCTCGACATGCTCGCCGGCTACTGCGCCGGATGGTCGTTGCGGACACTGCTGCACGAGGGTCTGAACAAGGTCGCCGGAAAGGTCGAGGCCGGACCGCCCCGCCACCTCTCCTCGGCGGTCGGGCAGATCGTCAACTTCCTCGGCACGCTGCAGAACGAATGGGCGGGTGCCCAGGCGTTCAGTTCGTTCGACACCTACATGGCACCGTTCGTCCGTAACGACCAGCTGGCCTATGCCGAGGTCAAACAGTGTATCCAGGAGTTGATCTACAACCTCAATGTGCCTTCGCGCTGGGGCACACAGACGCCCTTCACCAACCTCACGTTCGACTGGGTGTGCCCGGAAGACCTGCGCGAACAGGTACCGGTGATCGCCGGCGAGGAGATGCCCTTTAGCTACGGCGATCTGCAGCAAGAGATGGACATGATCAACCGGGCCTACATCGAGGTCATGACCGAGGGCGATGCCAAGGGACGCGTCTTCACCTTCCCGATACCGACCTACAACATAACGCCGGATTTCCCCTGGCACAGCGACAACGCCGAACGGCTGTTCGCGATGACGGCGAAGTACGGACTGCCGTACTTCCAGAACTTCCTGAACTCCGAGCTCAAACCGAACATGATCCGCAGCATGTGCTGCCGCCTGCAGCTCGATCTGCGCGAGCTGCTCAAACGCGGTAATGGCCTGTTCGGTTCGGCCGAGCAGACCGGTTCACTCGGTGTGGTGACCATCAACTGCGCGCGCCTCGGCTACCTGCACCGCGGCGATGAAACCGCGCTGCTCGCGGCAGTCGACCGACTGCTTGAACTCGCGCGCAACAGCCTCGAGATCAAGCGCAAGGTCATACAAAGGCACATGGATGCCGGACTTTTCCCCTACACCCGCCGCTACCTCGGCACCCTGAGGAATCACTTCTCGACGATCGGCGTCAACGGCATCAACGAGTTGATCCGTAACTTCAGCAGGGACCGGGACGACATCACCAGCGAGGCCGGCCATGCGCTGGCCTGCCGGCTGCTCGATCACATCCGGGGTCGGATGGTCGACATCCAGGAGGAGACCGGCCACCTGTACAACCTCGAGGCCACGCCGGCGGAAGGGACGACCTACCGGTTCGCACGCGAGGACCGCAAGCGCTATCGCGACATCCTGCAGGCCGGGAGCAGGGACGCGCCTTACTACACCAACAGCTCACAACTGCCGGTCGGCTATACCGATGATCCGTTCGAGGCCCTGGAACGACAGGACGAGCTGCAACGCAAGTACACCGGCGGCACGGTGTTGCACCTCTACCTGCCCGAGCAGGTGTCGAGCACCGACGCCTGTCGACGCCTAATCCAGCGGGCACTCGGCCGATTCGGGCTGCCCTACATCACCATCACACCAACCTTTTCGGTATGTCCGGTGCACGGCTACCTGCCCGGAGAGCATGAATTCTGCCCGCGCTGCGACGAGGCATTGATTGCCCGCAAGAAACACGAGGAGACCCGGCATGAGTAACGCCAGAACCACTGAGCTTCAGGAACGACCGGCAGGGACGCCGGGCCGGACTCCCGCCCCAGGGACGGGTGACAGCATCGAGCTATGCGACGAAGAGCGGACGCGATGTGAGATCTGGGTGAGCGAGGACCGTTCGTCCGGGGGACGAACGCAGCCTCGCGAACGACCGGCAGGGACGCCGGGCCGGACTCCCGCCCCAGGGACGGGTGACAGCATCGAGCTATGCGACGAAGAGCGGACGCGATGTGAGATCTGGACCAGAGTCATGGGCTACCACCGCCCCGTCGCGGCATGGAACCCGGGCAAGCAGGCCGAGCACGCCGAGCGCCGCTATTACGTCGAACCCTGCGGCGACCCTGGCGACCTGTCGCACGGCGGGCGTCGCTGACAAGGGCCGCTCGTTAGGCTTTGAGCCATGCGCGAGCACGACGCCAACCACCTGCGGATCGGCGGCATCACGCCCCTGACCACTGTCGATTACCCCGGGCAACTCGCCGCCGTCGTGTTCTGCCAGGGCTGTCCGTGGCGCTGCCGGTATTGTCAGAACGGACACCTTCTCGGAAGACAAGGTGCACCGGGGTTGGACTGGAAGACGGTCGGGGCCTTTCTCGACCGACGCCAGGGACTGCTCGATGCCGTCGTATTCTCAGGCGGGGAACCCACGGCCCAAGCGGCGATCGGCCCGGCCATACGTGCCGTCAAGAGAAGGGGCTTCGACGCCGGGCTGCATACCAGCGGCGCCTATCCGCGTCGGCTTGCCGGTCTGGCCGATGACCTCGATTGGATCGGGCTCGACATCAAGGCACTTCCGGAGGACTACCCGGCGCTGACCGGTGTCATCGGCAGCGGCGAGCTTGCCTGGCAGAGCCTGGAGGTCATTCAATCGTCGGGCATCCGCTTTGATGTCCGCATCACGGTGCACCATCGATTGCTGCCGCCAACGCGGCTCGAACAACTGCTCGCGCGGCTGTCGTCCGTTGGGGTCGAGAGACCGTCTCTGCAGGTCTGCCGCAGCCAGGAGATGCTGGACCCGGCGCTGGGACCTAATTCGATCACGCACACCGAACCTATTGCGCCGGCGGCTGACCGTCCAACAGTCAGATAGCCCGACCGATGATCAGTTGCGGGTCGCCTGATATCGATCAAGCGGCGCCGCTGACGGACGGCGTAGGCTGACCCGATGTCGGTGCTCAGTTACACGATCGGCGATCGCCTCTATCTCAACATCACGGACAGATGCACGCTCGCCTGCGCTTTCTGTCCGAAGCACAACGGTTCCCATTGGGTGCACGACTACGACCTGACCCTGGACAGGCGGCCAACCGTGGACGAGATCATCGCAGCACTCGCTACACCGGCTCGCTATCGCGAAGTGGTTTTCTGCGGATTCGGGGAGCCGACCCTGCGACTGAAAACGCTCAAGCAGGTGGCACACGCGATCAAGCAACGGCGGGGGAACACCCGGCTCAATACCGACGGCCTCGCCAACCTCGTCCACAAGCGCAACGTACTGCCAGAACTCGCCGGTGCGATAGACGCCGTCTCGATCTCGATGAACGCGCAGGATGAAGCGACCTACAACCGGCATTGCCAGCCGGCGTTGCACGGATCGTTCGAAGCCATGCTCGAGTTCGTCCGGCAGGCGCCGAGCTATATCCCGGACGTCACGGCCTCGGCGATCGATGGACTCGATGGCGTCGATATCCAGGCCTGCGAGCGGCTCGCACAGTCACTCGGCGCGCGGTTCCGGCGGCGGGAACTCGATATCGTCGGCTGAGCGGTACCGCGATCGCTGAGCGGCGAATGGACCCCTGGCCGATTTAACCCGCCCGACCGTGTCCGCCTAAGGTGTCAGCAAAGTTTACAGGCGGCCACCCAAAACGCCCTGAGACCGCTTTAAGTCCCTGAACTGCCGGGAGCATCCCGAACGGCACGCAATATGCATGCACCTGATTGCAGAAGGACGCCGATCTCGGCCCATCTCGAAGCAGCACCGATCGTTGAGAAACGACAGCGCAACAAGAAGCCTATGACTACAACAATGCCAGTAAC
>JASFVZ010000285.1:0-4163 GCA_050049565.1 Chromatiaceae bacterium
TCACTGGCGTTTGAGGCCGGCGAGGCCGATCTGATGAAACGCCGTCCACGCCATCCCAGGGAACCGCTACTGACGGGCTTCATGGTTTGGCGGATTCTGTTTGTGTCTGTGTTGATGGTGACGGGCGTCTTTGGTCTGTTTTTGTGGGAACGGTTGCATGGGGCCGAGCTGGAGGTCGCGCGCACCGTGGCGGTCAATGCACTGGTTATCGCGGAGGTGTTCTATCTGTTCAATGCCCGTTTTCTGACCTCATCTTCGCTCAGCCGTGCAGGTCTGCTGGGCAACCACTATGCGCTGCTTGCTATCGTAGCGGTTGTGGTGTTTCAGATGCTCTTCACCTACCTGCCGGTTATGCAGACCTTTTTCGGGACCGCAGCGATCGATTGGCAGGCATGGATGCGCATTCTGGTGTTCGGCGGGCTGCTGTTCTCAGTCGTCGAGTTGGAAAAAGCGGTGATCCGCTGGCGGCATTGGGGGGCAGTTGCACTTTGAGTAATAGCTGGCTCGAAGCGTTTTTTGGCAGCCTTGCGTTGATCAGTTGAACATCAGACACGATCCACTCGATCTGAAAATTCGATCGGGCTGGTCTCGACACACTGACAATGGTCCAGATCAGCCGAATCGATGGTGCCTTGCTCCACCAACCGGAATGGTTGGCCGGGCGAACAAAAATCGAAATCGTCACTCTTCATGCCGTCAAGCTTCGCTGCGATCCGTGCGCTCGGCACTTGAACCGGTATATGCCCAGCGCGACCGGTTCTATTTCTGCTCCTGGTTAGTCCAGTCTGACTTCGGGGTCTGATCGGCCTCCGGATACATCTCCAACGCGACCGGTGAGGTCCTTACCATGGGTATGAACTCGCCTTGTTCTTCCAGGACGGGTGGAGCCCTCCTCGTGACGCGGAAAAGTCCGAACAAAGCCAGAAAAGCGGCGGTGATCGCAGACATTGCAGGTAGTCCCGGGGGGCCGATGCCCTGCATCGCAATCCCACCAAGCACCGGGCCACAAAGCGCACCGATACCGTAAACGAGCAGAAGGCTTCGGGTCGCCTCGAGCACCTGTCCTTTGTCCAGATGGTCATTGGTATGGGCTACGCTGATGCTGTAGAGGGCGAACATCAACCCACCGTAGAGGAATGCGCTTAACATGAGTCCGGGGTGCCCCTGCAATACGATGTAGGTGATCGTCATTGCAGACACCGCAGTCGCGAAGCTCGTCAGTATCAGGATCGTGCGACGATCGATCCGGTCAGACAGGTGGCCAATCGGCCACTGCAGGATGACACCACCCAGGATGGTTGAACTCATCAATAACACGATACCGCTGTCGCCGAGGCCAAGACGCTGCCCAAAGACCGGTGCCATGCCCCAGAATGCCCCGGTGACGACGCCTGCACTCAGCGCTCCGACCACGCCCAGTGGTGAAATTCGCATGAGTTCCGAAAGCTTCAACGGTTCAACAAGGTCGATCCGCGGCTCGGTGACTCGGGTAATCGCAATCGGCACCACCCCCAGCGAAAAAAGGATCGCGGCCAGCGCGAACAGCGTGAGCTCCGAACTGTCCCCTGCAAGCAAAAGAAACTGGCCGCCGCCTAGTGCAATGAGCGTGCTCATCATATAGACCGAAAATATCCTGCCTCGGCTCGGGCCCGCACTCTGTTCATTGAGCCAGCTTTCGACCACCATGTAGATGCCGACGACACAGACACCGCTGAGGACCCGGAGAAAGAGCCAGACAACAGGATTGACCAAAAGGCCGAACCCGAGGCTGGTCGCAGCGGCCACAGCCGCGAAGGCGGCAAAACACCGCACATGGCCTACGTTTCGGATCAAGCGGGGGATGAACAGTGTGCCGAAGATGTAGCCAACGTAGTAACCGGCCATGATCAGGCCGATTTCCAGGTTTTCGAATGCCGCAGTTGCGGCCCGGACCCCTAGGACGGTGCCGAGCAGGCCAACACCTGCAAGCAGTATCCCTAGACCGCCAAGCAGAATGAGGATCGTGGGAGTCACTGCCTAAACCTCGGAAACTGGCATCCGTTCAGCCTGGCGACAGTGTATCTGTCGCAGGTGTTTTGTTCACCCAGGGGCGCGATGCCGGTGAGTGGCCATCGGGGCTTTTAGCGAGCGGCGTGGATGGTGTCGCGAATAACCGAATGATTTGCGTCGCTTGAGACCCAGAAAAAGACACGCGTACGGCTTCACGCTCAGGCCTCAATCATTGCACTGATGACCGTGCACCAGGCGTCGGCGAGATTATTGAGATTGTAGCCGCCACCACCGAGCGCCAGTAATCGGCCTTGGCAGTGACGGTCCGCCAGCTCGCAAAGGCGCACGGTGGCATGGCGATGTGCCTCGCTGGTATAGGCCAGATGCGTGATCGGATCGCCCGCCAGGCTATCGGCACCGCACTGAAAGATAATGAACGCCGGTTGGGCCTTGTCGATGAAGGCCTCCACATACTCCCAGGCATCGAAAAACGCATGATCGCCGCTGCCGGGGGGCATCGGGACGTTCAGCTTGGTCCCGCGGGCGGCGCCTTTGCCCGTCTCCGACACGGCACCGGTTCCCGGATACAGATAACGACCGTCCTCATGGATATCGGCGATCACCAGGTCGGGGTCAGATGCAAACGCATAGTAAACGCCGTCGCCATGATGGGCATCGATATCCACATAGGCAATAGGTCTAACCCCGTGTTGATTGCGCAATGTCTCGATAGCCACGCCGCAATCGTTGAAGGTACAAAATCCCGCGGCAGCGTCGCGCCGGGCATGATGCAGGCCGCCAATAGGGACGAACGCGCGGCGTGTCTCGCCGTTGATCATATCTGCGACCGCCTGCAGCACCGTCCCGACAACGCGGGCCGCAGCCTCATAGACACCGGGAAAGGCCGGGGTGTCGCCGTTGTCGAGGTAGCCGCTGCCGGTCACAGATGCCCGTCTCACCCGATCGACGTATTCCGCCGTATGAAAGCGCTCGATCTCGGCCCTCTGCGCCATCAACGGCTGCGCAATTCGGCACTTTCGGTCCAGTCCGAGTTGATGAAACCGTTCGAGAAACTTCGTATAGCGCAATGGCCCAAATGGATGATCGTCGCCAAAGTTGTAATCGCCCAGTCGATCGCCTGCATAGACCGTGACCGTTGCTTTAGCAGCGTCCATGAGTTTCCAAACCAGGACGGCAGCTATAGTTTGAGCGTGACGCGCGTCACGCCGGGGTCGTCAGGGACTCGTGACTGCGAGAAGCCGAGGATCTTGCACAGTTTCAACATGGACCGGTTCTCTTGCAGCACATCACCGAAGATCTCTTTGATGCCGCGATTGCGGGCATAGTCGATAATGCGACGCATCAACACGATACCCAGGCCGAGGCCGACCATGTCGTGGCGGACGACGATCGCGTACTCCGCGCTGCGATTGTCTGGGTCGGCGATCAGGTTGGCGACGCCGAAGATCTCGGTCTGTCCGGGTCGGCCGGGCTCGGTCAGGATCAGGCCCATCTCGCGGTCATAGTCGATTTGGGTGAACCGCACCGCGGCGAAATGCGACAGTGTCTTCTTCGGTGCAAAGAAGCGCAGCCGGACCTCTTCTGCGGTGAGTTTTGTGAATGCGGTCTGCAGGCTGGGTTCATCCTCCGGCACAATCGGGCGGAGCAGGACTTCGCGGCCGTCACCCACCGGGATCAGCTCTTCGAGCTCCTTGGGGTAGGGACGGATCGCCAGCCGCCTGCTGGCCGGTTTCTGCGTGGCACTCACATTGATTCTCGAGTCCAGGGCGATCACGCCGGTTTCGTCGGCCAGCAGGGGATTGATGTCCAGCTGACTGATTGCCGGGATGTCGATTACCAATTGTGCAACGCGGATCAGCGTCATCGCGATTGCATCCAGATCAACGGCTGCGGTGTTTCGATAGCCCTTCAGCAGTCGATGGATGCGCGTTCGCGAGACCAGTTCTCGGCCCAAACGCATATTCAGTGGTGGCAGCGCCAGGGCCTTGTCGTTGATGATCTCAACCGCGGTACCACCCTGACCAAAAAGGATCACGGGCCCGAACTGGCGATCCTCGCTTGCGCCGATCACCAGTTCGTAGGCCCCACGGCGGCGGACCATCGGCTGCACGCTGAAGCCAGTCAGACGAGCCTCGGGCTGCAGCTGTCTGACG
>JASFVZ010000286.1:0-4158 GCA_050049565.1 Chromatiaceae bacterium
TTGGGGTTGCTAAAAAACAGGGCTTAACTTTTTGTTTTTATTATAGAAATTGGCGGAGAGGGAGGGATTCGAACCCCCGATACCATCAATGATTTCAGTGTCTTACAAAGGCATCGTGTCTAAATCGTGTCTTTCTACTCATGTTCGCACACCCTTTCACACTCATTGCGACAGTCCCAGGAAATCGCCCTTCTGCGTATAAACACATATACTCATTTGCCTTGAAAACCCAAAGGTGCAGCCAATGAGCAACGTCCGCTGGTCCATCGTGGTGCCCGAAGAAACTGACCGGGCATTGCGCTCTTTTCTGGCCCAACGAGGTACCAAGAAAGGCGACATCTCTCGCTTCGTACAGGAAGCTGTTCAGTCGCGCTTGTTCGAGTTGACCGTCGAAGGCATCAAGGAGCGCAATCGGCCATATGATCAAAACGAGATTCTGGAGGCTATCGATGAAGCCTTGGCCGATGAGTAGCGTCGATGCGTGTTGTACTGGATACAGGGATTCTGATCGCCGCGCTCATCACCTCGGATACGCCACCGGCGCTGATCTATCAGGCATGGCGCGAGAAGCGCTTCGAGATGATTACGTCGGAGTGGCAACTTGACGAATTCCGTCGCGTAACCCGTTACAGCAAACTTCGCCGTTTTCTCAAACCTGCCGACGCCGGTCACCTCGTCAACAGCCTGCGTCACCAGGCGATTGTCCTCGAGAAATTGCCCACGGTGAATTTGTCGCCGGATCCCGACGACAACCCGGTGTTGGCGATGGCGGAAGCGAGCCACGCGCAGTACCTGGTAACGGGAGACAAGGAAGACCTGCTCGCCTTGGGCACAATTGGCGGTACACGCATCGTGACCGCACGACACCTGGTCGAGACATTGGAAATCCGAAACGGATCAGACGTAGCTCGCGTATCAGTCCCACGACTCGCACTGCCTTCCAGAAAAAACCCATAGGACCAAGAAGCAAGATATCGACGCAGGTAAGCAGGCACTAAAGCAATTCTGACAATGAGACATCGTTGATGAGCAAGCTGTCGGGTATGGCTCGGACTCTGTCCGAGCCAGTGATGAAGACTGGCCGGAGTGGCTTACCATTCGCCGCAGGCTAAGCGCTCACACTCGCAGTCGACTCTCCTACATGTGGTGAAAACATCCCTAGTCGAAGCCGTCCGCCCGAGGTTGCCGAGCGGTGACTGGATTGTGTCAGAGGACTGAATACGTATAGCCGTATAAAGCGCTAGCTGCCAGGGTAAATGCCACCTGCCATATGGGCCTTGCTTGTCTCACCCCTTACTTTCGTTCTCCAGTGCCTTCTCGGTGATCTCATGGTACAGATGGACGACCTGCGCAAAGAGATCACGACATGCTGGTATCGAATCGACGAGGCCCTGGTTTTTCTGAGCATCCTCTAGAACCTGCTGCAGGAAAAGTATTTGCGTTTCTTGCAGCAGATGGCCTTGGTCGACATGCTCTTTGATTTTAAGGATCCTCGGCAGCCGATCGTGCTCGAAGCGTCCGATCAATACCTCGGAGATACCCAGTTCTGCGTTATGGTCCATGGAACCGCCATCCCCGTTTGCATGGTGAGCGCGGCATTGCCGCTTTTCCCGTAATTGCCGAGCTTAAGTAGGTCATACCGCAAGGAAAAGGTCGGCCTGTTTGAGCATATCGGGCTTAGGCAACAGCTCGGCACGGGGGAACTGCACCAAGGCTCCAACTCGAGTTTGGTGCGAAGCGATATGGATTTTCGAGAGTTTTAAGTCGGTATCGTTTTCCTCAGAACCGGGCTCCAGTTTAGCGGCCTGCCGGTTGACACGTAGAAAGCAACGCTCCGAGCTAATGAACTGATCCGGTTGCGACAGCTTGCGGGCGACAAAGTCCAGCCGCCCTGAAATCGAGTCAACCCGCTTGCCTTCGCCAAGATACTGGCGCTCTAGCTCATGGATCTCATGTTGAAGTGTCACTGCGTCCGTGGTGCTTGGCGTTTCTCGCGAAAGGCGACGTTGGCGCGCGCGCAGGGCCTGGATTCGACTCTGCAAAGCCAAGCGACTGGTTTTGGCGGCGACCATTTCACGACGGATATGCGAAAGGTAAGCGTCAAACATGCAGCATTTCAGCGCGCAGCGTGCGGCGGCTTCGTCGGCGCCCGGAGAAACAATCTGATGATCACTAAAACTGATCGTCGTTTGCATGACGTCTGCTCGGACCTCGTCCCCGACCAGTGCAAGCGCGGGATGGGTCTTCCTTTCGACTGTCATACATAGCAAGGCCCAGCAATACTCCGTGATCGCTGATTCGTCGAACAATCGTCGCACTTCCTCGCTTTGACTGAATATCTCCTGAGCGTGCTGAGGGCTTGCGAAAAAGGCGTTCGTATACGTGTCCGTAGCAAACGCCGATCGTGAGCAAAGCACAGGACCGGGGATGGTCTCGCCCAATTCGTCGATGTAGCGAAGGAAATTGGCTACAGGCTCGCTGAGGACTAGCCTGTACTTGGGCATCATTCGCAGCCGGCCGTCGAGCCCGTCAACAACATGCTCAACAGCGTCCGCAAGCCCACCGCGGCAGAACCCACTGCCGCTGCCTATGTCATCTAGACCGGCATCGTGCCGGCCCAGGGAATAGAAGATTTGCTGCAGCAAGGTACCGAACACCACCTTAGCGCCCCCCGTCGAGATAAACGTATGTTGGAGGGCTTGCTGGATATTCAGCAGTTCATGCCCAACCCGCGAGGTCACAACTTCTGTCGCGACCGAATAGCCGGTTAGTACTGCAGCGGCTGAACCTTGAGTTTACATTTCTGTGACGGACAATAGAACAGGATCGAATTATTGACGTGATTCTAGGAGCCAGCCCAAGACCAAGTTAAAAAAGCTTGAAATAATCGGCGGTTAAGTCAGTGGAGTAGACTCTGCCGCTGCAGCCGATCCGAATGGGCGACAAAATGGGGGAACAATATTTGCGGCGACGGGATTGTGGAATTCACACTCAGTTCACGGCCTCCGTCACTGCGGCATCAACTGCTTTGGAAGATTCCGCGAGGGCGTGCGAAGTATCGACCGCTAAAGGTTAACCCGGAACGCGACGAGAGGCCGTTACAAGGACCGCTATTAGACCGCATCCCGCCGAGGAAGCTGGCTCTGTTCAAAGCCTTAGTGGTTGACTCAGTCATCAGTTCCCAGTGCTATCAGCTGGTATATCTGCTCCTGAGAGGAACGTCTCCAGTGTCGACAGTTGACGATTTGCTCACGCAGGCGTAGTTCGAGTTCAGACTGGACAAGCATGATGCGCTCAGAAGTCCGCTTGCGAACCCCGCCAGCCCGTTCAATCCTCTTGGTCGTCGCTGGCATACTGGTTAGTGCGGTGTTCGGGGCAACCGTCGAGTCCGGCGTTAACCAGGATACAAAGACCGCAGCGATCGCGGCATCGACGCCCGAGCCGAAACGTTTCCGTATCGACGGCGGCGAAATCATAGATCGAACAGACGGATTACCAATGTTTCTCCGTGGCGTTGGCTATTCGCCCTTTCTTCCCGGCGAGACACCGCGCTACGGCACATCACCAGGAGACGATGAGCGCTACGTCCAGCACTTCGGTCGATTCCAGGCACTCGGCGTAAATTACATTCACGTATTCCCTCCGCGCATGCCGCTCGGTTTCTTTGCCGAGCTCGATAAGACCGACTTGGTTTACGGCCAGGATATCTGGATACCGCCGAATGAGGCGGATCTGCTCGACGCGGATTTCTTTGCCCGAACGATGGAGCACATCACGTCCGTTATTGATCACACATACACTGTGGGCCTACCCGATCGGCTGCTGTTGTTTTCGGTTGGCGATGAAATATCCGCTTGGTCGGTGATCCAGACCGACCGCCGGCATCCGGAGGTGACGGACTATACAGGCAAGCATCTGCATGTAACCGGACGCACTGCCACCGAAGTCGCATTGGCACGGCTGATCGACGCAGCCATGGATTACGAGTTGACGCGCTACGGCCAACGCCATCTCTACTGTCACACGAGCTGGACCCATATCGGGCCGGTCGCCGATCGAAGTGACCTCGAAGTGCCGCGCAGCAGCGTGGTGATGCCCGATTTCGGCGATCTGATTTGCCTCAATGTCTACACCTATGCACGTGGTGTGGCGACATCA
>JASFVZ010000287.1:0-4155 GCA_050049565.1 Chromatiaceae bacterium
CGGCGTCTATGTGGTCGATGCCGCCGGGCAGGTGTTCTTCCGCCAGGTGCGCCTCGGTTCACCGGCCGGACCCGAGCATGTCACGGTGCTGTCGGGCCTCGCCGAGGGTGAGCAGCTGGCGGTGGACCCGGTCGCGGCCGGTATCCGGCTCAAGGCGCAACGGCGCGCGGCCCTGGAACAGGGCTGACCGGCGATGGCGCAACACGGGTTTTCCGGCGGCATCGCGGCACGCTTCCAGGCGACCCAGATCACGCCGTTGCTCGCGCTGGTCGGTCTGATGCTCGGCGTGTTCGCCGTGCTGGTCACGCCGCGCGAGGAAGAGCCGCAGATCAATGTCACCTTCGCGAACGTCTTCATTCCGTTCCCCGGCGCATCGGCGCGTGAGGTCGAGAGCCTGGTGGCATCACCGGCCGAGCAGGTGCTCGACGAGATCGAAGGCATCGACCATGTCTTCTCGACCTCGATGCCCGGCATGGCGGTACTGACGGTCCAGTATCTGGTCGGCGAGGACCGCACCGACGCCATCGTGCGCCTGTACAGCAAGATCATGTCGAACCAGGACTGGCTGCCGCCGGGTGCCGGCGTCGGCACCCCGATCGTCAAACCCAAGGGCATCGACGATGTACCGATCGTCACCGTGACCCTGTGGTCGGACGAGCCCGGGACCGGCGCGTTCGAGTTGGGTCAGGTCGCCCACGCGATCGAATCGGAGCTCAAGCGGGTACCGGGCACCCGCGACATCTACACCATCGGTGCGGCCGATCACGTGGTCTCGGTCAACCTGGATCCGCAGGCGCTGGCCTCGCACCAGCTGGACCCGCGGGATCTGCGCCTGGCACTGCAGGCGGCCAACGTGACCCGTGACAATATCAGTGTCCTGGCCAATGACAACGAGTTGCTGGTCCAGGCCGGTGTATTCCTCAGCCATGCCGATGAGATCAGCGACCTCGTGGTCGGTGTCCACGACGGCAAGCCGGTGTTCCTGCGCAATGTCGCGACCGTCAGTCGCGGGCCGGACACCCCGTCCACCTATGTCTGGACCGCAGCCGGCCCGGCCAGCAAAGACGAGGCGCTGCGCCAGGCGATCGAAGCCCCGGCCGTCACCCTGGCGGTTGCGAAGAAGCCGGGCACCAATGCGGTCGAGATCGCGCAACGCGTCATCGATCGTTTCAACCAGCTCGAAGGGCTCTATATCCCGGACGGCGTCGGCGTTCAGGTAACCCGCAACTATGGCGCGACCGCCGATACCAAGGCGAAGAAGCTGATCAGCAAGCTGGTGTTCGCGACCGGCTCGGTGGTGCTGCTGGTCCTGCTGGCACTGGGGTGGCGGGAAGCGCTGATCGTCGGGGCGGCCGTGGTCGTGACACTCGCCCTCACCCTGTTCGCATCCTGGGCCTGGGGCTTCACCCTGAATCGCGTGTCCCTGTTCGCGCTGATCTTCTCGATCGGCATACTGGTCGACGATGCGATCGTCGTGGTCGAGAATATCCACCGCCACCTGGCGATGGGGGCCAAGCGCCTGCTCGATGCGATCCCCGCCGCGGTGGACGAAGTCGGTGGACCGACGATCCTCGCGACCTTCACCGTGATCGCCGCTCTGTTGCCGATGGCGTTCGTCAGCGGCCTGATGGGGCCGTACATGAGCCCGATACCGATCAACGCCTCGCTGGGGATGTTGATCTCGTTGGTGGTGGCGTTCGTCTTTACGCCGTGGATGAGCAACCGGCTGTTGAGCAGTGTGGTGCATCGCTTCGCCGAGCATGCGCACGATCAAGACGGTGACGGGCGCCTCGGCCGGCTGTTCGATCGCGTCATGACGCCGTTCCTCGAGGGGCGGCGCGGGCATCGCAACCGCTGGCTGCTGCTGGCCGGGGTCCTGTTCCTGATCACCCTTTCGATGCTGCTGGTCGTCAACAAGGCGGTGGTCCTCAAGATGCTGCCGTTCGACAACAAGTCCGAATTCCAGGTCGTGCTCGATATGCCGGAGGGGACCAGTCTCGAGCGGACGGCCCGGGTGTTGAACGAGATCGGGGTCTATCTGGCCAGCGTGCCCGAGGTCGCCGACTATCAGGTCTATGCCGGCACCGCTTCACCGATCAGCTTCAACGGGCTGGTCCGCCAGTACTACCTGCGCGAGGGTGCGAATCTGGGCGACATCCAGGTCAATCTGGTCGATGCCAAGCAGCGTGACCGCAAGAGTCATGACGTGGCCCGTGCGGTGCGCGAACCGGTTCAGGCGATCGCCGGGCGGCTCGGCGGAAACGCCAAGATCGTCGAGGTGCCCCCGGGGCCACCGGTGATGGCGCCGCTGGTAGCCGAGGTCTACGGCCTGGACTATGACGGCCAGATCGCCGCGGCCAAGGCGTTGCGGCAGACGTTCGAGTCGACGCCGGATATCGTCGATGTCGATGACTCGGTCGAGTTTCCGTCCGAGAAGGGCGTTGTGCTGGTCGATCGGGCCAAGGCCGCCCGTCTCGGGGTGCCGCAGAGCGCGGTGGTCGATGCGCTCGGCATCGCGCTGGGCGGTGAGGACATGAGCTTCCTGCATGCCAAGCACTTCAAATACGCCGTGCCGATCCGCGTGCGCTACGGCGAGCAGGACCGCGCCGATCTCTCCCAGGTGCTGGCTTTGAAGGTGCGCAGCGAGAGCGGTGCGCTGGTGCCGCTGTCAGAGATCGCCGCGGTGGTGCCGGCGGTCCGGGAATTCAGCATCCAACACAAGGACCTGCTGCCGGTGGTCTATGTGACCGGGGACATGGCCGGTGAGACCGACAGCCCGCTGTATGGCCTGTTCGAGATCGCCGACCGGCTGGAAGCCGAGGGCGGCCCCGAACAGTGGCTGTTGACGCAGCCACTCAATCCCTACGATTACAGCATCAAGTGGGATGGCGAGTGGCAGGTGACCTTCGAGACCTTTCGCGACATGGGCCTGGCCTACTCGGTCGGCCTGTTGCTGATCTACCTGCTCGTGGTGGCGCAATTCCGGTCGTATGTCGTGCCACTGATCATCATGGCCCCGATCCCGTTGACGATCATCGGCATCCTGCCCGGACACGCCCTGGTCGCCGCAGTGACTGGCGGCGGCCAGTTCACCGCGACATCGATGATCGGCATGATTGCGCTGGCCGGGATCATCGTGCGCAACTCGATCCTGCTGGTCGATTTCATCAACCAGGAACTGCGCGAAGGCGTGCCGTTCGACCGTGCGGTCGTTCGTTCGGCGACAGTGCGCGCCAAGCCTATCGTGCTGACCGGGCTGGCGGCGATGGCCGGGGCGTTCTTCATCCTCGATGACCCGATCTTCGCGGGGCTCGCCGTGTCGCTGATATTCGGTCTGCTGGTCTCGACCGTGCTGACCCTCGTCGTAATCCCTGTGGTCTACTACGGGGTGATGCACAAGCGCGTGGCATCCATCGTTGCCGCCGACTGATCTGGGCAGCCCCCACAAAGGACAGACCCCGCATGGAGCGGGGTCTGGCCTGCACAGTTTTGGAGCCTTCCACGGCTCCACGGGAGTTGGGATTCTGCCGGCCCCTGGTGAGACCTATGGCCGGAGGGGGCTTTGGTCCACCAGATGACGCGGCACCGCCGATCCCTTCGGCGGTTCCTGACCTAGGTCAGTACTCCTGAGACTAATGCCTGGCAGAGGCCTGTATAGACCGGGAAATTACCTAAGGGAAATCCCTGACGTTATCTAAGCGCCTGATAGATAGCCGGAAAACGGGCAACTCGGGAATGACCTTCGCGCTCAAGTGTTAAGCCGGTCATAAATGAGGAAGCCTGCGACATAGGTTCCGAGCGCCGATCCGATGGTGCTGAACAGAAACACCAGCAGGGTGCGTGAGACGCGGTTGCGCCACCAGCCGCTCAGTTTGGTCGTGTCGGCCCGCAGCTGACTGAAATCGCGGACCCGTGGTTTGCGCAGGAACACTTCCGCAGCCGCGGTCACCATGCCGGCGCCTATCGTCGGGTTCAACGAGGTCAGGGGTGCGGCAAGAAACGCCGTGACCACGGTCAGCGGGTGGGCGGCGGCAATCAGGGCGCCGAGCGCTGACAGGCCACCATTGATCAGTACCCAGTCCCTGACCAACTGCCAGCCGAGATCCGGGTTGCGTGAGAACCCGATATAGAAACCGACCAGGATCAGGCCGGCGA
>JASFVZ010000288.1:0-4149 GCA_050049565.1 Chromatiaceae bacterium
GACATCCAGTTCGGGGTATTGGTCCCGATAGAAGGACTGCGCTGCCCAATCGATCGATTTAAAGAAATCGCTCAGCTCGCCAAGATAGATTCTGGCTCGCAGGTGACCCAGATAATGTTCGTACGACAGGTAAGGCGTGAAGTAGGGCGAACGGCTTTGCTTGTTTTTGAGCCCGACAGCATCGGCGAGCATGCCGAACCGGTTGTCGTCGAGCAGCGCTTCACAGGCGATATTGGCCAGCCTCGGCGGACAGGCTATGGCCCGGTTTTTCTCCAGGATCAGTTTCTTTCTCAGCAGATGATCGACAGTGGCTTTCATGTCGCCGTGCGCGAAAGCCTTGCCTTTTTCAGTTTTCAAGCCAAGACGGCGGGCAGCGTCGAGCAAACCCGTCCTGCTCATGGGTGCATAGTGAACCGCCAAGAGAGAGATGACGTCTCGTTTGGTCTGATCGAGCTTATCGAAAAGCAAACGTGGGTCTGCAGAAGGCATGATGCAGATACAACTGATGTTCCAAGGTGCGGTCCATCAGCATGCCGGAAAGTCCCTCCACCTAGAAGGCCCCGCACTGGGACTGTCGCCCTATTGAGCGTGGCCATGGCGGCTGGCGGGCAGCGCGGCCATTTGCGCCTCGTCGAGCGTATCCCTGGTGTGGATCGCCGGGAACGATTCGGCACGGCCGCAGGTCCGGTATTCGAGGTCCGTCACTGGCGGTTTGGTTACGGTGTTCGGAACCATCCTTGCCAAGGGCATCGGCCGGCGATTTTCGGTCCTGGATCGGTTATCCACCCGGCGGCATGAATGCACCAAATCGGTGCGGGCGCGGAGCCGTCAGTCCAACGCCACGACATTCCGATTAGCCCCCTATGGCGCATCGCATTCCGAACAGCCGCTGCGGCCGCGGTTTCTACGCACCAGACAAGCGAGATCAGAGCGGCCAAAACCCGCTGGCCCGATATGTGCATAGCTGATCCGGTCGCGTCAGCAAAGTGGCGACCTGTACCCGGCCGTGGAGGTCATGCGAATCAAGAGGTTTTGGTAGGTGAAGTTACTGAGTTGGTCTGTTCTGGTGCTGCTGCTTTCGGTTGGCCAGGCACAAAGCGTTGATTGGAAGAATGCAAAGGACGAGGCGTCGTCCGGAATCGTGCGGGTCTATGTCGTTCACGAGACCCGAGAGCATCTGAAGCCGTATCGTCAGGGAGATCTGACCCAACGCCTGGGCACGGGTTTCTTCATCGATGAGCGTACGTTGGTAACGAACCAACACATCATCGAAGGGGCGCATTCCATCAAGGTCGAAGGCGCACGCAGCAGGGAGCGCTTTGCGATGCGTCTGGCATCCGAGCCCAGCGTTCGTTTTGACCTGGCGACGTTGGAATTCGTGGATGAGCAAGAGCGCGAGCGATTCGAACGCACCAACGGCCCGATCCGCGCGCTCGAATGGGCAAACTGGGAGGAGGCGCGTCCCGGCGGACAGATCGCTGTGCTCGGTTTCGGCAACAGCGAAAAGCTGGTTGCCACGCAAGGCATCATCTCCAGCTGGGAAGCCCGCCACGATCTTTATCAACGCCGGCTCGATCATGTCACCCTGATCAGAACCGATGCTGCCGTCAATCCGGGTAACAGCGGTGGGCCCGCGATCAGTCCGTCGGGGCGGGTCATCGGCATCAGTGCGCGCTATGGCGCCGGCGAGAACATTGGCCTGTTGATCCCGTTCAGCACCGCAAGAGAGGTGGTCTCGGTCATGTCCGAGCAGGGGCGGTTCGCCAAGACCGATACCGGCATCATTGCGTACAACCTGAATCCTGTGTCCCGCAAGACGCTGCAGGTCAGCCCGGAACAGGCCGGGTTGGTCGTGTCGCACGTGCTTGAAGACAGTCCGGCCGCGCAAGCCGGTATCCGGCAATGGGATATCATTACCGCGGTCGACGGTCATGTCATCGACCATGGAGAGATCGATCACCCGGCGATCGGCAACGTGCCCTGGTGGTTCGCTTTCAACACCGCCGCACCCGGGACCGATCTGAAGCTCACCATCAATCGCGAGGGCATCGACGCTACCGTCAACCTCGTGATGCAACCGATGGAGATGCCACGCATCTGGTTGCCGACCGAGGGTGCCGATTACCGGTTGGAGTGGGGTTACCTTGGTGGTCTGGTGATCACCGAGGTGACCCGGGAACTGCTCCAGGAGATCGAAAGCGCCGGCAACTGGCGATGGGACCTGGTCAACGACGCCGCGCATGACGAGAAGATTTTTCTGGTCACCAGTATCGAACCCGATACCCAGGCCATGAGCTATTCAGAGTACGGTCTGGATCTGCTGCAGCTCAGGGTGCTGAGTATCAATGGTCTCCCGGTCGAGGACTCCCTCGGTGATCAGCTCGACCGCTTATACGCGTCCATAGAACAGGGCACCGCGCCGCCGTTCGTCACTATCGAACTGGAAAAACACATCTCGATCCGGTTTGCGACTGATCAGCTGGTCGCCGATATGGCGGGGCTGGAAGATCGTTTCCCCGGTATCGTGCGGCGCGCTATTCAGCCTCGCTCCGAGGCCGCCGGCATGCAGGTGCGCAACAACATACGGGGCACGGCACATCGCTGGCTGGAACAGGATGCGATAGAACGATGACGCTGTGGCCGAAGCCTGTCACTGGGCGCATTACTGGACCTGATGAAGCCCGAATCGCCTGATCATTCGATAGATGCTGCGTTCACTCACACCCATGACATTGGCCACCTCCGCCCGCCGTCCGGAGAACTTCTTCAACTGCAGCGCCAGGTAGGTGGATTCGATCTCGTCGAGGGTGGGGTCGTGATCGAATGACAACGTGACCAGGGTATTGCCGCGATTGTTGGAGACGCCGAAGGCGAGATGCTCCGGTGCAACGACCGGCTTGTCGCGGGAGAGGATGATGGCGCGTTCGATGACGTTCTTCAGTTCGCGGATATTGCCCGGCCAGTCATAGGCGATCAGTCGACGTGATGCGGCGGCGCTGAGACGCTTGTCGATCCGGCGTGAGAAGCTGTGGTTGCGGATGAAGTGCTCGGCCAGCGGCGTAATGTCTTCGCGCCGTTCACGCAGCGGTGGCACAAACAGTTCGAACCCGTTCAGGCGGTAATACAGGTCTGCGCGAAAACCACCTTCATCGACCATCTGCTTGAGACTGCGGTTGGTTGCCGCGACAACCCGCACGTTGGCCTTGAGATCCTTGGTGCCGCCGAGCCGGCGGAATTGCCCGGTCTCGAGAATCCGCAGCAGCTTCGCCTGGATGGTTGCATCGATCTCGCCGATCTCGTCGAGAAACAGGGTGCCGCCGTCGGCAACTTCGACTAGTCCTTTCTTCTGACGGTCCGCTCCAGTGAAGGCTCCCCTCTCATGCCCGAAGAGCTCGGACTCGAAGAGTTTTTCCTGCAGGGTGCAGCAGTCTACGGCGACGAAGCTGCGTTTAGCCCGGGGGCTGCGTCTGTGGATCGCCTGTGCCACCAGTTCCTTCCCGGTCCCACTCTCCCCGTGTACCAGCACGCTGATCTCGTCGGCTGCAACTGCATCAATGAGACGGTGAACCTCATGCAATGCCGGACTCTCTCCGACCATCAGTTTCTTTCTTGCGTCGCGCGCCTTGAGTTGGCGTTTACAAAAGAGGTTTTCGCGGCGCAGCAGGCTGTTCTCGAGCGTACGCTCGACGGCCAGCAGGAGTTCGTCCAGGGCGACCGGTTTGAGCAGGTAGTCCGCGGCACCGCGCTTCATCGCGTCGACCGCGTTCCTGACCGAGCCAAACGCGGTCAGGAGGATGACCGGATAGGCCTCGATCAGCTCTGGCAAGACCTCGAGACTGTCGCCGTCCGGCAGCCTCACATCGGTAATGATCAGCGCGGGTTCATGCAACGCGAGGTACGCCTTGGCCTCCGACCAACTGGCAACCCCCTCAGACTCGTATCCGGCCTTCGCGAGTTGCCGCTTCATCAGGTGATTCAGGGTGGTGTCGTCCTCGATGATCAGTATCGACTGTGTCATGTCTCCCCCTGGGCGGAATGATCTGCGTCTGGGAGCAGGACCTTGAACTTGCTACCCTGTCCGACAGTGCTTTCGACCTCGACGCTGCCGCCGTAAGTCTCGACGATAGTCCGCACGATCGAAAGGCCGAG
>JASFVZ010000038.1:0-9388 GCA_050049565.1 Chromatiaceae bacterium
CGATAATCGCCATCTGTCGCTGATCGAGACCGCCACGCCGCTGGAAAATCGACTGGTCCATTCCCGAGCGCCTGAAATCCTGCCGCTGGTCGCGTTGCATCAGCGGGAGCTGCCTTGCGACCTGCTGATCCTGAACCGTGACCGTTTCGAGCTGATCGAGACCGGACTGGGAATCGAGTCACATGCGCTGCTCAGCGGTGAAATCGCCGCGATTGCCGAACAGGATGGCGCTCTGGTGGCGGCGACCGGCTCGGCACGCTGGCAGGCACCGGTCTCAGATGAGACGGCCTGGTTGATGCGGAAGGCCTTGGTCGGTTCCGAGTCGCCGCTGCTGCTGGTCGGCGACGCCGATAGCCTCTGCGCGGCCGCGGACTGGCTACCGGACCAGGCCACCGAGCGACTGGTCGGCTGCGTCGAGATGCCCGGCGATGCTGATTTCGAAACCGCACGCCGGACTGCGCGCATGCGCCTTCGCCAGCTGTACCGCGACGGGTCGCAGAGGCTCGGTGCCATGGTAGAGGTTTATGCGCAAAGGAGACAGGCGGTGGTTGGCTATCGGGCGGTACTTGATGCCTTGAGGCATGACCGGGCCGAGGTGCTCATACTTGCGGGCTGGGACCAGCCCGGGCTCGGGCTGCCGTGGGATGCCGAGCTCGAGGTCTGCTGCGAAGCGCTGCGGCGGCGCACACGCGTCATCCTGGTCGACAGTCCGCAGCTTAGGGAGTCGGGCAGTGTGGCTTGCCTGTTACGCGAGTCCTGCCCGCGAGCAGACGTCTCGGAGACCGCGACCCGCACCCGTTACGACCGGGTCGCTTGAGCCGAGCGGGTTGTCCGGCGCGATCGAGGCCAAAGTGCGATTTCAGACCGGATGATTGCCGGCGATCGGCAATCATCCGGATGAGTCGTTATTCGACGTCGGTCAGGGCTGCATCTTGCCCTGGGCAAAAATGTCGACACGACGATTCTTGGCGCGGCCCTCCCTGGTGTCGTTCGACGCGACCGGGTTGGACTCGCCCTGACCGACGACCGCGATGTCCGAGGATGTGACCCGGTAGGCCTGCGACACGATGTAGTCGGCGACCGCCTGCGCACGGCGTTGCGAAAGCTGCATGTTGTAGTCTTCCGGACCGATGCTGTCGGTATGTCCCTCGACGCGCATGATCGATGTCAGCTCTACCTGTCCGGCAAACGTCTGGATACGCTCGTCGATCACCGCCTTTGCATCGTCGGACAGCGCGGCGCTATCGAAATCGAATAGCATCGATGCGGCAATCGAGATCTTTTCCATGTCAGTGGCGGTGGCTGTTGCGGCGGTCTCCGCCGCAACGACCTCGATTGTACTGACAGCCTCAGGTGGTTGCGGCATGGCATCGCCACAGGCCTCCATCGGTGCTTGATCGCCGCCAACGGCGTTCACGCAGTCGCCAGTCGCCGTCTTGACGACCGAGCTGTCGGTGTCGGTCAATCGGCCATCCGCATGTGCCACCGATGCGCCGATCAGGATGGCTGCTGCGACGCCTGCCGGTGCAGCCCATCGTCCGATCTGTGTGGCGCTTTCGAGAAGTGTGTTTTTCATCTGATGTAACTCCTGGGTTGGTGAGAAGGTTGAGGTGGCGTTCCGTAACTTGCGTTCCCCGATATTTGGTCCGTGATCCCTTCCGTCCGACATGGTCGCGGTGTCTCGGTGCCCGGTAGTGGGACAGTCCCATACAGGCTGAAGACTGATACAGATTTCGGGTGCCTGGTCGGCGGCAGTGTTGGTTCTCTTGCGGTCACGATCCAAGACAGCGGCCCCACGCCTGTCGGAGAACGTGCCGCGAGCTTTGGTTTCACGCTTGTTCGTCGGCATTCGCAGCAATCCGAGTGCACGTGGGCAAGGCCCAGTGATAATCCTTTGCCGGGCGACTGCGACGACGGCGGTTTAGGCGACCGCGTCGACAGATGAGATCGCACGCAGGGCAATCGGATCGACTCGGCCCTGTCTGCCGACCACCAGCGCCGTAACGTTAGGAAGTGCGAGCTGCGACCGGAGTGGCACCTGCCGCCGGGGCATCGGGAGGATTTTTCGCGTGAGCACTCTCGCTCGGCAACGGGTTGTCTGTGCTGGACCGCCGACCTCATGCGTCTGGCGAATCAAGGCTGTAAGGATACGCCTTGCGAAGACTTTGTGGGGGGCCGTGACGGCGGTCAGTGCTGCAAATAATCCCGAGCTCACAGGTCAGCCAGCTTGGTCGCGCGAAAGCGGGTCAGGAATTGCCCATTTTCGTCACTTGCCACCCCATTGGCCATGTCGCCGTCGATGGTGCCCTCGAACTGGACCTGGTGGCGATCGCCTTCCTGACCGAACAGTGTCCTCTTTACACCTTTGTGCATCACGACAGAGGCATGGACGATGAGCAAGTCGTCTTTAAGGGTGTAGGTGCCGAGAGAATAGTGGGCCGTGCTGCCGGCCCGGTAGGTGCCATTTTCCAGGAAAGCGGTGGACATGGTCTCCCAGCCGTAAGGCCCCAACATCTCCACCTTCCAGACGCCTGCTTCATTCATGGCCAGTGTCCTAACGGGATAAAGATATCCCTTCAAATCATCTCAGAATGGCTTTGTGACCGCCACGACCGGGTCGGCGGGCTGGAATATTCCGTCGAGCACCCGGTCTTCGTGCCGGACCAGCTGGTGGGTCCGCGTTGGTCGCTGACCCACTCGAACTCGCAACCCAATACGGCCCGGTAGACGTCGCGAGCCCGCGAGTTATCCGGTGTTATCGGGTCGAGCCAGATGAACTGGCCCGGCAGCTGTTCGCCATCTGAGATGTCGGGCAGTCTGTCGGCATTGGCGATAGCGGGCCGAGCCGGCAAAGGCACAGCATGCTCAGCAGGCGATACATGAATCCGCTGCCCGGGAGCCTGGCGCATGATAGTGTCCCCGCGGTGTTCCTGGGTGCCGACCCCGGATCGCGGCGTGACCGGGCGACCGTCGATGAACCCTGAGACCGCTTTCGTGGTCCATGTCCAAGCAACCGCTGGAGAACCCCGTGGCGACGAACACAACTGAATCCGGCTCGTCGCGGCCGCAGCCCGATTCTCTGCGTGGTGCGGGTTCGGTCGGTCGATTCTGGGCCTGGTGTGATCGCAATATCTTCGAGCTGGGTCGGGAGATGCGGTTCTCGTATCTGCCGCCGCTGCTGGTCTACGCAGCGGCCGGGATCTCGGGCCTGACCGGTATCGTCGGCACCTTCTTCGTCAAGGAATATCTGAGTCTCTCTGCCGAGTTCCTGGCCGCACTGGCCTTCTGGGCCGGGATTCCCTGGGCGTTGAAGATGCCGCTGGGCCACCTGGTCGACCTGATCTGGCGATTCAAATCGGTGCTGGTGTTCATCGGCGCCGGCATGATCACTGCCAGCCTGCTGATCATGCTGGGTCTGCTGTCCGACCCGGACATGATGGCCAAGACCATGTCGGTCGAGGCCTGGTTCGTGCTCAGCGCGCTGCTCGCGCCGGTCGGCTATGTCGTGCAGGACGTGGTCGCCGACGCGATGACGGTCGAGGCCGTCCCGCGCGTAGACGATCGGGGTGAGTCATTTGATCCGGCCGTCCGTCGGTTGATGCACACGACCATGCAGACGCTCGGGCGGGTCGCGATCATCGGCGGCGGCATCTTCGTCGCGTTGCTGAATGTGCTTCTGTTCGACGGCGTCGATGCCATGCCGGAAGCGCAGAAGGTCGCGACCTACATCCGCGTCTATGAACTGGCGCTGGCGATCCCGATCATCTCTGTGCTGGGCGTGGTGTTGGGCGGCTGGACCAAGTGGCGGCGGCTGCGGCAGCTGCAGCAACAGGGCTTTGACGGTGCAGAGGCGCACGACCTCGCCTTCGGCGTGGTCGAGAAGACCGATCCCAACTGGTGGATCCTTGGCGGCAGCCTGGTCTTCGTGGTGTTCACGATCAGCATGGGGCTGGCCGATGTGCCCTACAACAAGGAGATCATCTTTTTCGGTTCGATGGCGATCATCCTGTTCCTGATGAGTCGCCTGGTAAAGGTTCTCGATCCCGACGCCCGACGGGTACTGGTCGGGACCGCGATCATCATCTTCATCTACCGCGCGATGCCTACGCCGGGCGCGGGTCAGACCTGGTGGATGATCGACGAACTGGGCTTCGATCAGCAGTTCCTGGCGGTGCTGTCGCTGATCGGCAGCACGCTGACGCTGTTCGGCATGTTCATCTTCCGGCGGTTCATGGCCGAGCGGTCGATCGCCTACGTGATCGTTTTCCTGACGCTGGTCGGCACCGCGCTCTACATGCCGATCGTCGGGATGTTTTACGGGTTGCACGAGGTGACGGCTGCGGCGACCGGCGGCGTCGTGGATGCCCGGTTCATCGCCGTCGTCGACACGGCCCTGGAATCTCCCCTTGGCCAGATCGCGATGATCCCGATGCTGGCGTGGATCGCCAACTCGGCGCCGGCCAACCTCAAGGCGACCTTCTTCGCCGTGATGGCCTCGTTCACGAACCTTGCACTGTCGGCCAGCCAGCTCGGGACCAAGTATCTGAACCAGATCTTCACGGTGACCCGCGAGGTCGAAGATCGCGTGACCGGCGCGATAACCGTCCCGGCCGACTACAGCGAGCTCGGCTGGTTGATGCTGACCGCGATGGCGTTGGGTTTCCTCCTGCCGATCGTCGCGGTCGTGTTGATCCGCGTCACTTCATTGAAAAGCGCCTAATTCGACTCAGTCGGGTCTCGATGCGCCGCCGTCGCGGCGGTGCAGCTCTTCGAGCATGGTCTCGATGCGCACCAGGCGCTGGTCCATCTGTCGCGTGCGCTGATCGATGTGGTCGACCTCACCCGCGACCCCTTCGCCGTGCTCCTTGTCATGCTGTTCGTGTTCACGCTGCAGCGTCTCCAGCACGATGCCGATCATCATGTTTAGGAAAACGAACGCCACGACGAAGATGAACGACAGGTAGAAGGCCCAGCTGAACGGGTAGACATCCATGGTCTCGTACATCACGTCGGTCCAGTCCTCGAAGGTCGCGACCCGGAACAGGGTCAGCATCGATACGGTGATGTTCGCCCAGAGGTCGGGGTTGATGCTGTGGAAGAACATGCTGCCGATCGCGGCATAGATGTAGAAGATCACGAACATCAACAGGGAGACGTAGCCCATGCGCGGGATCGCCTGCAGGAAGGCGTTGAGCAGCACCCGGAGTTCGGGAACGATCGAGACCAGCCGCAGCACCCGGAATACCCGCAGCAGTCGGCCGAGCAGCGCCGCCTCGCTGTCTTCGATCGGCACCAGGCTGACCGCAACAATGGTGAAATCGAAGATGTTCCAGCCCTTGGTGAAGAATCTGCGCAGGCTACCCTCGGCGATCATGCGGACGATGATCTCGACCAGGAAGAACAGCGTGATCATCCAGTCCAGCACGTGCATGAACGCGAGGGTTCGGGCCGGGATGGCGTAGGTCTTGGCGCCAATCAGCAGGGCTGAAAAGATGATGACGCTGATAACGAAGGTTTCGAACAGCTTGTTTTCGCGCAGCTTGATGAAGCGGTGCTGCAACGACGACGCTTCGAAGGTCATGGACGAAACTCGCAGGAAGAGAAGACAGTTCGGTTCAAGACCGGCATGCAGCCTCCGATTATACCGTCAGCCCCTGTGGTGGCGGTGAGCCACCCCGCGCTACTGCCAGGCGGTCAGTTGCGTCTTGGGAAGGACGGTAGGTGCAGTTGCCAGCGCACTGCGGCGAGCCTCAGTAGTAGGGGCATCGTGCCGGCGATCGCGGCCGAGAGCGAGGTCTGCATCCCGAGCGCGTCTAGCACCTGCAGCACCACGGTGCCCAGCACGGCTGCCGAGGCATAGATCTCCCGGCGCAGGATCAAGGGCGCACGGTTGACCAACATGTCGTGAACGATCCCGCCGACCACCGCCGACATCACACCGGTCATCGCCGCAATGACGCCCGGCCCGGTCTGGTCGAGCCCGATCCGCCTCAGGTGCACGGCCGCAAACGTGACCAGGCCGGCGCCGACGGCGACCCAGATGTACAGCGCGTCGCGGACCCAGAACATCGGTGAGTCGCCGAGCACCAGGTCGCGCAATGTGCCGCCGCCAACGGCGGTGACAAACACCGGCACGACCACGCCGAACAGGTCCATGCGGCGCAGCCCGGCGGCCAGCGCGCCGGAGCAGGCGAACACCGCGCGAAAACCGCGATGCCAAAGAGATCGAGCCAATAGATCACGGGACAGGCCTACGGGGCCTGGTGCAGATCTGAAGACCTTGATAGGGAAATTCGATTAACAACCGTGATTGATCATGAATTCTTCGATTCAAGATGGTTGTCCGTTGGCGCGCAGGAGGGCTCCCCGAAGCCTTTCGATTGCAAAAATCGGCCGGAATCACCCGCCAGTACCCGGACCGGGCTTGGTCTAAGCGGGTCATTTGGCGGATAATCCGGCCCCGATTCTCACCCCGGCCCGATGTTCGAGGAAAGCGCACTATGTTCGGCGAGCGACACGACCTGCACCATGAATTTCCGCAGCACGCGGAATTGATCCACCAGCTGCTCGGCAGCCACCAGGAGTTCGCGGCCCTCTACAAGGAATACGACGACCTCGACGCCGAGATCCTCGATCTGGAACAGAAGGGGGAGCCGGTGACCGACGAGGTGTTCGAGGAGATGAAGTACCGGCGCCTGCAGCTCAAAGACAAGCTATACGCGATTCTGCAGGAACGCAGCCGGTAATCATCGATCGGAGCACTGCCCCGGGAATGGCGCGTCGGCTGATCCAGCTACCGGCCCCACCCTGAGGCGCGCCGACACCGAGCGCAATCCACCGAAAGAGTTTTCAACGGGGGCGTCTGACCGACGCCCCGCCCAGCTATACACCCTTTGAGACCAATCTGATGACTGACCTAAGCCTGTATCGGAATATCGGCATCTTCGCCCATGTCGACGCCGGTAAGACCACCACGACCGAGCGCATCCTCAAGCTCACCGGCAAGATCCACAAGACCGGCGAGGTGCATGACGGCGAGGCCACCACCGACTTCATGGAGCAGGAGGCCGAGCGCGGTATCACGATCCAGTCGGCCGCGACATCGTGCCAGTGGGACGGTCATCGCTTCAACATCATCGACACCCCGGGGCACGTTGACTTCACGATCGAGGTCTACCGCTCGCTGAAGGTGCTCGACGGCGGTATCGGCGTGTTTTGCGGCTCCGGCGGCGTCGAGCCGCAGTCCGAGACCAACTGGCGCTACGCCAACGACTCCGAGGTGGCGCGGATCATCTTCGTCAACAAGCTGGACCGCATCGGGGCGGACTTCTATCGCGTGGTCGAGCAGGTCGAGAACGTGCTCGCGGCCAACCCGTTGGTCATGGTGCTGCCGATCGGCACCGAGGACAGTTTTGTCGGCGTGGTCGACCTGATGAGCATGAAGGCCTACGTCTGGGACGAATCAGGCCAGCCCGAGAACTTCGAGGTCAAGGATATCCCCGAGGACATGGTCGCGAAGGCGGAAGAGTACCGCGAGAAGATGATCGAGACCGCGGTCGAGCAGGACGATGACCTGATGGAGGCCTATCTGGAAGGCAACGAGCCGTCGGTCGAAGACCTCAAGCGCTGCGTTCGCAAGGGCACCATCAAACTGGATTTCTTCCCGACCTACTGCGGGTCGGCGTTCAAAAACAAGGGGATCCAACTGGTGCTGGATGCGGTCGTCGACTACCTGCCGAGCCCGACCGAGGTCGAGCCGCAGCCGGAGGTCGACCTCGAGGGCAACGAGACCGGCGAGAAGGCCGTCGTCGACCCCGACCGTCCCTTGCGCGCGCTGGCGTTCAAGATCATGGACGACAAGTACGGTGCACTGACCTTCACACGGATCTACTCGGGCCGCATCAAGAAGGGCGACACCGTACTCAATACCTATACCGGCAAGACCGAGCGCATCGGCCGGATCGTCGAGATGCATGCCAATGAACGCGAGGAGCTCGACTCGGCGCAGGCCGGCGACATCATCGCGCTGATCGGCATGAAGAACACACAGACCGGCCACACGCTGTGCGATCCGAACAAACCGGCCACGCTGGAGCCGATGGTGTTCCCAGAGCCGGTGATCTCGATCGCGGTCAAGCCCAAGGACAAGGGATCGGTGGAGAAGATGGGGCTTGCGATCAACAAGATGGTCGCCGAGGACCCGTCGTTCCGCGTGGAGACCGACGAGGAGAGCGGCGAGACCATCCTCAAGGGCATGGGGGAGCTGCACCTCGACATCAAGGTCGACATCCTCAAGCGCACGCACAAGGTCGAGGTCGAGGTCGGCAAGCCGCAGGTCGCCTACCGCGAGACCATTACGAAGCGGGTCGAGGACAGCTACACACACAAGAAACAGACCGGCGGCTCGGGTCAGTTCGCGAAGATCGATTACATCGTCGAGCCGGGTGAGACCAACTCGGGCTATGTGTTCGAGTCGGTCGTGACCGGCGGCAATGTACCGCGCGAGTTCTGGCCGGCCGTGGACAAGGGCTTCAAGCTCAGCATGCAGCAGGGCACGCTTGCGGGGTTCCCCCTGCTCGACGTCAAGGTCACCCTGGTCGACGGCGGATTCCACCCGGTCGACTCATCGGCCGTCGCCTACGAGATCGCCGCCAAGGCCGCCTATCGCCAGTCGGTACCCAAGGCCGCGCCGCAGCTGCTCGAGCCCATCATGAAGGTCGATGTATTCACGCCGGACGACCATGTCGGCGATGTGATCGGCGATCTGAATCGGCGCCGCGGCATGATCCAGGGCCAGGAGGCCGGACCGACCGGCGTGCGCGTCAAGGCCGATGCGCCGCTGTCCGAGATGTTCGGCTACATCGGCGACCTGCGCACCATGACCTCGGGCCGGGGCCAGTTCTCGATGGAGTTCTCGCACTATGCGCCGTGCCCGGCGAACGTCGCTGAGCAGGTGATCAAGGAAGTTGCGGAGCGCAAGAAGAACGGCTGAGCGCTCCGCTCGTTGGATTCGCCAGCGCCTGTCTCCGACGGGCGCTGCCTATTTGAGTTGGTCGCCAACCGTGGCGACGAAGTCGGTAAAGCGCTCGCCCTGGATCTGCACATGGTCCTTGATATGCCGTTCGGCGGCCCCGCCGTCACCCTCCAGGATCGCCGCCACGATCTGCCGGTGCTCGTCCAGTGATCGTGCCGCACGGTTGCGCACCCGCAGCTGCAGGCGCCGATAGGGCTTGAGGCGGATCTGCAACTGCCGGGCCTGTTGCGCCAGGAAGCTGTTGTGGCTGGCGGAATAGATGCAGTCGTGGAAGCGCTCGTTCTCGTAGTAGTACGCGTCCGGGTCGCCTTGCTGCAGGGCCGTCTCGCAGCCCTCCAGCAGCGACTGCAGTTC
>JASFVZ010000039.1:0-9372 GCA_050049565.1 Chromatiaceae bacterium
TTTCGAGCCGATTGCGGAGGCCGCTATGCCCCAGTACCGTTCACGCACGACGACCCATGGGCGCAACATGGCGGGTGCCCGCGCGCTTTGGCGCGCCACCGGCATGCAGGACGGCGACTTCGACAAGCCGATCATCGCGGTCGCCAACTCCTTCACCCAGTTCGTTCCCGGCCATGTCCACCTGAAAGACCTGGGGCAACTGGTCGCGCGCGAGATCGAGAAGGCCGGGGGCGTCGCCAAGGAGTTCAACACCATCGCGGTCGATGACGGTATCGCGATGGGCCATGACGGAATGCTCTACTCGCTGCCCTCGCGCGAGATCATCGCCGACAGCGTCGAGTACATGGTCAACGCCCACTGTGCCGATGCGCTGGTGTGCATCTCCAACTGCGACAAGATCACGCCGGGCATGCTGAATGCGGCGATGCGTCTGAATATCCCGACGGTGTTCGTGTCGGGCGGACCGATGGAGGCCGGCAAGGTCAAGCTGGGCGACAAAGGTGAGGTCAAGCTGGATCTGGTCGATGCGATGGTGAAGGCGGCTGATCCGAATGAGTCCGACAGCGATGTCGCGACGATCGAACGCTCGGCCTGTCCGACCTGCGGCTCGTGCTCGGGCATGTTCACCGCGAACTCGATGAACTGCCTGACCGAGGCGCTCGGGCTGTCGTTGCCGGGCAACGGTTCGCTGCTGGCGACCCATGCCGAGCGCAGGAACCTGTTCCTCGAGGCCGGTCGACTGGTCGTCGAGCTGGCCAAGCGTTATTACGAGCAGGACGATGCGTCGGTCCTGCCGCGCAGTATCGCCACGTTCGAGGCGTTCGAAAACGCGATCGCGCTGGACATCGCCATGGGTGGTTCGACCAACACGGTCCTGCACCTGCTTGCCGCGGCAGAGGAGGCGCAGGTGCCTTTCCGGATGGCCGATATCGATCGCATGAGCCGCAAGGTGCCGCACCTGTGCAAGGTTGCACCGTCGACCAACCAGTACCACATGGAGGACGTGCATCGTGCCGGTGGGGTCATCGGCATTCTCGCCGAGCTCGACCGGGGTGGCCTGCTACACCGCGACTGCGCGACCGTGCACAGTCCGAGCATGAGTGCGGCCATCGACCGCTGGGACGTGTTGCGCACTGCGGAGGAACAGGCCCGGGTGCGCTACCTCGCCGGACCGGGCGGCATCCCGACGCAGGTCGCTTTCAGCCAGGACAGTCAGTGGCCGGATCTCGACCTAGACCGCGAGAACGGTTGTATCCGCGACGTTGCCCACGCCTATTCCCAGGACGGCGGGCTGGCCGTGCTGTACGGCAACATCGCCGAGGAAGGCTGCATCGTGAAGACCGCCGGGGTCGACGTCAGCATGTTCGATGCCGAGCAGTTGCGCTATACGACCAGCGTGCCGACGTCGACCTTGCGCGGGTTCGTCGGGCCGGCGCGGATCTTCGAGAGCCAGGATGCGGCCGTGGCCGCGATCCTCGGCGATCAGATCCAGCCCGGTGACGTCGTGCTGATCCGTTACGAGGGCCCAAAAGGCGGGCCGGGCATGCAGGAAATGCTTTATCCGACCAGCTACCTGAAATCCAAGGGGCTGGGTAAGGCCTGCGCGCTGATCACCGATGGCCGCTTCTCCGGTGGCACCTCCGGCCTGTCGATCGGGCACTGTTCACCGGAGGCGGCCGAAGGCGGCGCCATCGGCCTGGTCGAGGAGGGCGACCTGATCGAGATCGATATCCCGAACCGGTCGATCAGGGTGGTCATCGAGGACGATGAACTGGCCCGTCGACGCGCGGCGATGGAGGCACGCGGTGCCCAGGCGTGGAAGCCGGCAGCACCCCGTGACCGGCATGTCTCGCAGGCACTACGGGCGTATGCGGCCATGGCGACCTCGGCATCGCGCGGTGCAGTCCGGGACATCTCGCAGCTCGATCGCCCCGAGTAATCGCAACGCGCGCCTTGCCGGTTAACAGTTTTCGGCGAAGCCGGATCCTGCCCGGCGGGTCGTTGTGATGCGGCCCGCATCTTCCGAGCGTGCACTGTCACGTCGCTGATGAAATCGTCGGTTGCACCGCCCTGTCGGGGCTAGGTTTGAGTTGAAGGTTCGTTCAACCGGTGACATCGACTGGGAGCTCTCGGTGTATCACCCCGACCAGGGAGGATGCGCGAATGGCACACCCGATCATTGAGGCTCTCTACATTGTGTTGCTCACCAGCGGTATGTCGCAGCCTGTCGATGCGCCGAGGCCAGTCCTGTCGAACCCGACCGACACCAGCGTGATTGAAATGCGGGTGCGCCAGCGTGTCGTGTATGACTGGGCTGCCGGTGAACGTCTGGTGTTCGATCCCCCGGCAGCACGCCCGGCGTTGACCGGTCAGCCGGTCGTTGGGATAGTCGACGAGCAGGCCGATCGCGACATCGGTGGTTAGACGAGCTGACGCCCAGCCGGTGTCGCCGGAAACCGCTTCGGCAGCAACAGGCGGCGTTCGTCGCCGGTCAGAGAGAACCCCAGTCGCTTTTGCGTCGCCGTACCCGGAGGTGCGGGAGGATCAGGCCGAGGATGATGCCGCCGACGACGACGCCGGCGCCGATCAGGAACCAGTTCTGCGCGGTCTTGTTCTCGAGCTCCCGGTTGAGCTGTTTGATGTCCTCGACCTCACGCGTCAGTGACGTGACCTGTGCACGCAGGTCGTTTCGCTCGTTCGCGATCCGGACCGAATTGCTCGCGGTCCTCTGCAGGGCCGCGAATTCCTGATCGACCTGAGTCTTGGCGCTCTGCAGCGTGGCGTGATCCTGCTGCAGCTTGCGGTGTTCCTCGGTCAACGAGGCGAGACGGCTGCGCAGTTCGCCGGGTGCGGCCTTCAATGCCGCGACTTCGGCTTCCGCGGCGGCGAGTCGGTCGCGCGCGACCGGCTGGTTGACCAGCTGCCGCGACAGGACGAAGCCTTCCTGACCGCCTGGTGTACGGACCCGGGTGTATCCCGTCTCGGCATTGCGCGACAGGACTTCAAGGCGCTGTCCGGTGGGCAGCATGCGCAGAATCCTGTGTGTGGCGCTTTCACCGCTGCGCAGCGTGATCCTGAACTCGTCGGTTACGTAGGCGATGTCGGCGTGGACCGGCGCAACGAGAAACAAGAGCGATAACAGAAAGACTGGGATGCGGTTCTTCACTGATTCGATTCCGTACTGCTGGTCGGTGGGTGCGCGCCCTGCCTGGCAAAGCAGATCAGGTGTTCGGCGTCGACGCGGACTCTCACGGCGTCACCCGGATGGTGATCATTGTGACTGGGGAACAAGGATAGTAAGCGGGTTCCGGTCGGTAATTCCAGCGTGTAGAGGATCTCGGCGCCCTTGAAGGCCTTATCCGCGACGACCGCCTCGATATCGCCCTGCTCGTCCGGGACCAGATCGTCGGGACGGATCAGGATCTCGACCTCGGTACCTTCCGGGTGTGTGCAGTAGGCGTTGCCGTGCAGGTGGCCGAGTTCGGTCTCGAAGATTGCCTGCGCGATGACCCGACCGCTGATGAAACGGCCCTGTCCGACGAAATTGGCGACGAATCGGCTATGCGGTTTGTGGTACAGGTTGTACGGGCTGTCCCACTGCAGGATACGACCCTCGTGCATGACGCCTACCTTGTCCGAGACCGCGAAGGCCTCGTGTTGATCGTGCGTGACAAGGATGCCGCTGATGCCCTCCGACTTGAGTAGGTCGCGCACTTCGACGCTCAGACGCTCGCGCAGGTCGACATCCAGGTTGGAGAAGGGTTCGTCCATCAACAGCAGGGTCGGTCGCGGCGCGAGTGCACGCGCCAGTGCGACCCGCTGCTGCTGTCCGCCCGATAGCTCGTGTGGATAGCGGTCCTGCATCCCGGTCAGCCCGGTGGCGTCCAACAGATGGCGGACCTGCACTGCCCGGTCGACCGCCGGGAGTTTGTTGAGGCCGAAGGCGACGTTTTCGGCGATGGTCAGGTGTGGGAACAGCGCATAGTCCTGGAACACCATGCCGATCGAGCGGTGTTCCGGCGGCAGTGTGGCCTGGACCGTGGATGCCGGTCGCCCGTCGATCCTGATCTCGCCACCGCGCAGCGGCTCGAAGCCGGCGACCGCGCGCAGTGCCGTCGTCTTGCCACAGCCGCTCGGGCCGAGCAGGCTGATGATCTCGCCGCGCTTGACCTCGAATGACAGGTCTTTGACGACCACCTCCCGATCATAGGCGACGGTGATGTTCTCGGCTTCTAGCAGTGCCATTCGGTTGCGATGTCTGCCCGGACCCGGTCAGCCGAGCAGCAGGAACTCGAGCAGTGCTTTCTGGGCGTGCATCCGGTTTTCGGCTTCCTCCCAGACCACGCTGTCCGGCGCATCCAGCAGGTCGGCGCTGACTTCCTTGCCGCGGTAGGCCGGCAGGCAGTGCAGGAACAGCGCGTCGGCCGCGGCACGGTCGAGCATTGTCCGGTCAACGCAGTAGCCGGCGAATGCCTGCTCACGCTGCGCCTTTTCGTCTTCCTGCCCCATGCTGATCCAGGTATCGGTCACGATCAGGTCAGCGTCGCGCACGGCGGCCTGTGGATCGCGAATGACCTCGCAATGCCGCGACCCGCGTTCGAGCACATTCGGGTCGGGGTCGAAACCCTCCGGGCAGGCGATGCGCAGCCGGAAGTCGAACTGCATCGCTGCGCCGATATAGGAATGACACATGTTGTTGCCATCGCCGACCCAGGTCACGGTGCGGCCACGGATATCACCGCGATGTTCGAAGTAGGTCTGCATATCCGCCAGCAGTTGGCAGGGGTGGCAGAGATCGGTCAGGCCGTTGATCACCGGGACCTGTGAGTGGGCGGCAAAGGTCTCGACGTCGGCATGATCGAAGGTCCGGATCATGACGGCATCGACCATACGTGACATGACCCGCGCGGTGTCTGCGATCGGCTCGCCGCGTCCGAGCTGGGTATCGCGCGGCGAGAGGAACATCGCGGCGCCGCCGAGCTGCGACATGCCGGCCTCGAACGACACCCGGGTGCGCGTCGAGCTCTTGGCGAAGATCATGGCCAGCACGCGGCCCTGCAGCGGGGCGTAGATCTCGCCGGCGTGGTGCATACGCTTCAGCTCGGTCGCGCGCGCCACGAGCGTGCGAAGCTCGTCCGGACTCAGATCGGTCAGCGTCAGAAAATGGCGTGGCGAAGGGGGCGTGTTCATGGTCGTTTTCGGGGCGGCGCGCGCCTACTCGGCGGCGAGGAAGCCGCGGATCAGGGGGCTCAGCGTGTCGACCAGGTGATCGGCCTCCTGTTCGGTGATCACCAGCGGTGGCAACAGGCGGATCACCCGCTCGTTGGTCACATTGATCAACAGGCCGTGGGCCAGTGCCATCTCGACCAGCGCGCCGCAGGGGCGATCGAGTTCGATACCGATCATCAAGCCGCGGCCGCGTACCTTGACCACAGCTTCGAGATCGCCGATCGCCCGATGAAAGCGGTGGATGATCCGGTGCCCGAGGCTGCCGGCTGCGTCGCACAGCCGGTCGTTCACCAGGGTGTCGCAAACAGCCGTCGCCGCGGCGCAAGCCAGCGGGTTGCCACCGAAGGTCGAACCATGGTGGCCCGGTCCGAACAGGTCAGCGGCGGCGCCGCGAGCCAGACAGGCACCGATCGGAACACCGTTGCCAAGTGCCTTGGCGACGGTCATGACATCGGGCGCCAGGTCGTAGTGCTGGTAGGCGAACGGTTTGCCGGTCCGGCCCATTCCGGTCTGGATCTCGTCGAGGATGAGCAGCCAGTCGTTGGCGTCACAGAGCGCGCGGACCCCGGGCAGGTAGTCCGCGGGCGGGGTGTTGATGCCGCCTTCGCCCTGGACCGGCTCGACCATCACCGCGACGACGTCCGACTGGGTCTCGGCGACTACCTGCAGGGCATCGAGGTCGCCGAAGGGCACCCGCAGAAAACCCTGGACCAGCGGCTCGAACCCGGCCTGTACCTTGCGGCTGCCGGTGGCGCTCAGGGTCGCCAGTGTGCGGCCATGGAAGCTGTTCTCCATCACCACGATGGCGGGCGTCTTGATCTCCTTGCGACGCCCCCAGAGGCGCGCCAACTTGATCGCAGCCTCGTTCGCCTCGGCGCCGGAATTGGCAAAGAACACGCGGTCCATGCCGGCCAGCTGGGTCAGCTTGTCGCCGAGCGCCTCCTGGGCCGCAATTCGATAGACATTGGAGGTGTGCACCAGGCGCGATGCCTGGTCGCAGAGCGCCTGGGTCACCGCGGGGTGGGCATGCCCGAGGTTGCAGACCGCGATACCGCTCAGTGCGTCCAGATAGGTCTTGTCGTCACTGTCCCAGAGGGTCGCACGCTCGCCACGAACGAAGGTGACGGGCAACCGTTGGTAGGTTTGCATCAGCGAGTGGTTCATCGGACTTGCTTGGCTCGCCGTCGGGGAGAAGGCGAGGCGCACGCTGTGGTGTGAGACGGGGGTCGCGCTTCTCCAGAAACAAAAAAGGTAGTCTCCGAAGTCGAGACCACCTCACGACGTCGCGCCACCGGCACGACAAGCAGGCAACGATAGCAGGCGTCAGAAACTCGATCAAGCGTGTCGGCCCGCGGCCGTGCCTGTCGGACTGATCGGCGGCGGCGTGTCCCTGCCGCTGCTGGTGCAGTGGCAGGGACCGCTGGGTCCGGTAATTGGCCGGGGTCAGGCGGCGTAATTGCTGGCCACGAAGTCCCAGTTGATCAGTTTCCAGATCTCTTCGAGGTACTTGGGACGCGCATTGCGGTAGTCGATGTAGTAGGCGTGCTCCCAGACGTCGATAGTCATCAACGCGGTCTTGCCTTCAGTCATCGGCGTTCCGGCATTCGAGGTGTTGAAGATCTCGACGCTGCCGTCGGCGTTCTTCACCAACCAGGTCCAGCCCGAGCCGAAGTTCGTCGCCGCGGACTTGCTGAAGGCCTCTTTGAAGGCATCGAACGACCCGAAGGCGCCGTTGATCGCGTCCGCCAGGGCGCCGGTCGGCTGCCCGCCACCGTTGGGGCTCAGGCAGTTCCAATAGAAGGTGTGATTCCAGACCTGGGCTGCATTGTTGAATACGCCGCCGGACGACTTCATGATGACGTCTTCCAACGCCATGCCTTCGAACTCCGTGCCCGGGACCAGGTTGTTCAGGTTGGTGACGTAGGTGTTGTGGTGCTTGCCGTAGTGGAATTCCAGGGTCTCCCTGGAGATCACCGGCTCGAGGGCATTCATTTCATAAGGCAGCGCGGGTAGTTCGTGGGGCATTTCGTCAACTCCTTGGTCGTCGGTCGGCGTGGCAGAAGTCCTGCCGGCTGCGCGGATTCTAGGAATTGGCGGCGCGGCCAATCAACCGTGCCACCTTCAGGGGTGTAACCCCGCTGCCCTGTATAACGGACCAAGGACATGACGCCAGCCAGCCTCAACATCTTCGCGAGCCGCCTGAATGCCGTCTGCGACGAGATGGGCCTGGTGCTGCGAAACGCGGCGTTCTCACCGAATATCAGGGACCGGCTCGATTTCTCCTGCGCGGTCTTCGATGCCGCCGGCGAGTTGTGCGCACAGGCGGCCCACATCCCGGTGCACCTGGGCAGCATGGCCTTCGCGACCCGCGATATCGTGCAACGCTTCGATTGGCAGGACGGCGACCAGGTGTTGTTCAACGACCCGTTCCTCGGCGGAACGCACCTGCCCGACGTTACGGTCATCGCGCCGGTCTTTGTCGATCGCGAGTTGCGTGGCTTCGTGGCGAACCGCGCGCACCACGCCGATATCGGGGCGGGTTCACCGGGGTCGATGCCGGTATCAGCCAGTCTCGACGAGGAGGGCGTGGTGATTTCGCCGACCCGTTTGATGAAGGCGGGTAAGCGTGTCGAGGCGGTCTATCGGCAACTGGTCGGTGCGACCCGCAACCCGCAGGAGTCGGCCGGCGACTTCGCGGCCCAGCTGGGCGCCAACCGGGCCGGCGTGGCCCGACTGATTGCACTGATAAAGGCGACCGGAGAGCAGGCGTTCGCACAGGGGCTGCGGTCGCTCAACGCCTATGGTGAGCGGCTTGCACGGGAGATGATCCGCTCGATCCCGACGGGCAGTTATCGATATGTCGACGTCCTGGATGACGACGGCCAGGGCAGTCGGGATATACCGGTTGCCGTCACCCTGCGGATTGCCGCAGAGACCGTCGAGGTGGACTTCGACGGGACCGCCCCCCAGATGCCGGGGAACGTCAATTGTCCGCTCGCCGTGGCGGCCGCGGCCGTGTACTACGTGTTCCGCTGCCTCATGCTGCCGCAGACCCCGGCCTGCGCGGGTACGTTCAGGCCGATCCGCCTGACGGCGGCGCAGGGCTCGCTGGTCAACGCCAGCAAACCGGCCGCGGTGGCCGCCGGGAACGTCGAGACCAGCACCCGGATCGTCGACGCCGTGCTCGGCGCCCTGGCCAAGGCGGTCCCGGAGAAGATTCCGGCGGCCAGCCACGGCAGCATGAATAATGTGGCACTCGGCAGTGCGGCCCGCGGCGCCAGCTGGGATTACTACGAGACGATAGGCGGCGGGATGGGCGCCGGGGCGCTCGGTGGTGGCATGCACGGGATTCAGACGCATATGACGAACACGCTCAATACGCCGGTCGAGGTGCTGGAGTCGAGATTTCCACTGCGCGTTCGCCGCTATCTGCTGCGGCGTGGGTCGGGCGGCCTGGGTAGACGATGTGGTGGCGATGGCCTGGTGCGCGAGTTCGAGTTCACCGCGCCGACGCACTACACGCTGCTGACCGAGCGACGCGCCCATGCACCCTGGGGGCTCGCCGGTGGTCGGGACGGGGCACGAGGTCGCAACCTGAAGAACGGAACCGAGTTGCCGGCGAAGTGTGAGGGGGAGGCAGGGCCCGGTGACCGTCTGACCATCGAGACGCCGGGTGGCGGTGGGTATGGATCAGGCGACGCTGGCGGCGGTGGAAAGCACCGCCACGCCGCTGCATCGTCCGACGGAGGGTAATGCGATGTGTGGCCTGTGCGGTGAATTCCGGCTCGACGGGCGTGCTGCGGAAGCGGCAACCATCGAGCGTATGCTGCCGTCGCTCGAACGGCGTGGGCCGGATGATGCCGGAATCTGGCAACAGGGAACTGTCGCCTTCGGCCATCGACGGCTCTCGATTATCGACCTGTCTGACAGGTCGCATCAGCCGATGGTCGACGGTGAGCTGGCGCTGGTCTTCAACGGCGCGATCTACAACTACCGAGAGTTGCGCTCGGCGTTATCGGCGCGCGGGCACTGCTTCGTCTCGGAGGGCGATACCGAGGTCATACTCAAGGCCTACCGGGAATGGGGTGAAGCCTGTCCGGCGCATCTGCACGGCATGTTTGCGTTCGCCCTCTGGGACGGTGG
>JASFVZ010000289.1:0-4146 GCA_050049565.1 Chromatiaceae bacterium
TGCATTTCTTGATGCCTGTCCCCAACTAAAAGTCGTCGGAGCGGCCCTCAAGGGATACGATAATCTCGACGCGGACGCCTGCGAACGACGCGGTGTATGGCTGACGATCGTCCCCGATCTGCTCACCATTCCAACGGCTGAGCTGACCCATGGGTTGATGATCGCCCTGGCCAGGAACATGCTGCCGAGCGATCGCTACCTGCGCTCCGGCCAGTTCCAAGGGTGGGAGCCACGCTTTTATGGCCAGAGCATCGATGGCTCCACGGTCGGCATCGTTGGTATGGGAGCGGTCGGGCAAGCGCTGGCCAAGCGGCTTATCGGCTACGACGCCGACGTCGTCTATTTCGATCGCAAGCCGTTGAGTGCCGGTCAAGACGAGGCGCTGCGGGTACGACCGGTTGAGCTGCATGAGCTGCTGGCCGTAAGCGATTTTGTTGTCAGCATCCTGCCGCTGAATCAAGCGACGGTTCATTTAATCAATCGCGACGCCCTCGCGAGTATGAAGCCCGGGTCCTACCTCATAAACACAGGGCGAGGTTCTACCGTCGACGAGGTCGCCGTTGCACAAGCGTTGGAAACCGGCCGTCTAAAAGGCTACGCGGCTGACGTATTCGAGTTCGAAGACTGGGCAAGAGGCGATCGGCCGCGTGAAATACCCGGAGCGTTGCTCACTCAGCCGGACAAAACTTGCTTTACCACCCACATCGGGTCGGCGGTCGAGCGGGTTCGATTTGAAATCGCTATGGAGGCGGCGGTCAATATCGCCCAGGCGTTGCGAGGCGAAAAGCCGAAAGGCGCGGTGAATTCCCCCGAGGCGTCCGTGCCGGGAGGCTAAGCAAACGGGCCGCGTTGCCAGGAATGTGCAAGGGCGGTCTGCCTGGTCAGGCCCGCCAGACCGCGGTTCCGGTTTCAGTTCGGGGTTTTGCTGGGCCTGTGGGTTGCTCCATTGCGCGCGAAACCGCACCGAATTTGAATCAGGTCGTCGGCTCATCAAGTAAGACCCGGGCAATAAAACCCCTTTTGTTCAGTAACTTGAAGAATATTTTCCTATTTGTCTAAATTTAGTCTGGACAAATGATCGGAATCTGTCTATGTTTTGTCTCAAGCGCCGCAGATCTTGCTTAGGCGGGTAGGCGGCTAACCATCAGACAACAGCTGGTGGTCATTCGCTGACACGTGCCGACACGAGGAAACCGATCATGAGACTGTCTACGAAAAGCCGTTATGCCATCACCGCAATGCTCAATCTCACGCTGAACGGGACTCGCGGCCCCGTGACGCTGGCCGAAATTTCCGAGAATCAGAACATATCCCTGTCCTACCTCGAGCAGCTATTCGCAGCGCTCCGATCAAAAGGTCTCGTGCGTGGTGTGCGGGGTCCAGGCGGCGGCTACTATCTCGGGCGCGATGCGGCCGACATCACCGTTGCCGATGTGATCTGTGCCGTGGACGAGTGGGTGGAGTACACCCGGGCTAAAGCAGAGCAACAACCCGTCGAGACGCAATGCACCACGCGCAGTCTGTGGGACGACCTGAGCCAACGGATCTTCGAGTTCGTCGACAATGTCACGCTCAACGAGCTGGTTGGGCGCGGTCTGGCGCGGCAACGCGTCGCCGAAGAGAAGACCGCCAAGCCCGCCGTGGTCAGCCTCAGAGAGCAGGCGGCCGCCTGAGCAATTGCTACCGGGATAGAACCTGGTCGTCAGGAGACGGCCAGGTTCGTTGGTCGCTTAGCCGCCACACACAACCAACAACAAATCGCGACTCCAACAAGGCGGGACGGGAAGCGAAATGTGACGCGAGAAAGGCGTGCGAAGCTGGGTGTGCAAACTTGGTGAAACGCTGCCGGGTCACGAAGACGCGTGCTCGGTCGATGCCAACTGCTAACGCTGTGAACCGCGTCCTGACGCATTTGGGATTGGCCGCCAAATTCGGACATCGGCCTCGGCAATTGATGCCGAAGCCACTATCGTGCGAGCTGTCCCGTGCCATGACAATTGCTGAGAGCAAATGGCGACCCAGTCCAGTCGACGCCACGGTCCGAACCTAAACGCAGAGCAACCAAGGTTGGACGCCTGTTCCGCGAACTCAGCGGATCCAAACCGTGACGCTTTCAGCGAGAGCAATCGCCTCATTTGGCCGGTCCGTTGCAAACAGCGTAGGTCAAGGCCGGGTGAGTTGGCGTCGACCTTGCCCACCAATCGTACATAGGCCCACAGGTGACTCGGGCCGGCCAGATCTCTGATTAAGTGGACCAGGTTGAATTTCGCTCGCACAGGACTGGCAGCAGAATCACCGGCTATCGCCTTGCCAAGGTGAAGAACTGATGGAACTGATTGTCTTCGATCTCGATGGGACATTGCTTGACCGCAACTCGGTGATATCGGACTACACGAGCGAAACGCTCAAACTGCTGTCACGGCATAACATCGCCTACACGGTGGCGACCGGACGAACATTGCATGGCGCCAGATCAATTCTGGAAGGTCATCGTTTTCTGCTGCCGCAGATCTACAAAAACGGCGTGATGATCTGGAATCCCCTGCAGCAAAGCTATTCGGTCAGCAGGACACTGACACTTGACGAACTCGACAGTGTCGTCCGTGCTTATAACAGTTCGGGTCTGACGCCCTTCATCTTCACTCTGGATGATGCGCACAACAGTACGGTCTACCATCCCGAGGTGGAATCTGAGGCAGACAAAGAGCTTCTCAGGTTCCTTTGTTTGGATGGCAGTATCCGAATGCGGCCGATCTCGGCGTTGCCAAGGGATGCCGCCGTTACCCACATAAACGCGATCGGCGCGCAAAATGCTATTCAGGCGGTATTGGACCAGGTGGCAGGCGAAGCGCACCTCGTCGCTTATTCCGGACTCGCTCTCGAGGGACCCGATTGGCATTGGCTTGATGTTCATCACAGTGACGCCAGCAAGGGCGGGGCGGTCAGTGACTTGAAGGGGCTGCTTGGCCTGGAACGCGTTATCTGTTTCGGAGACAGTGATAACGACTTGAGTATGTTCGAGGCGGCGGATGAATGCTACGCACCGGCCAATGCCAACGATGCGATCAAATCAGCAGCATCGGCAGTGATCGGGCATCATGATCAGGACGGTATCGCCAGATTCTTGCGCCAGCGTTTCTCGCTAGACGGGTTTTGAACCAACAGCTTCAGTCTTCATAGGGTCTTGGCGGCTTGATCAGCGGTGTTTGTATTGAGTTGGACAGTACGCCCTGATCACATCTTGGCCGCGAAGCTTCGAGTGCTTCGTCCTGCGTCCGGACACCCTTCGCCGCCATAACCTGAAGCTGGCAGGCTTCAGGGTCCGCCGCATGATCTTGATCACCTGCCGCTCATCCATACCGAACTGCGCTTTTATGGCCTCGAAGGGGGTTCTGTCCTCCCAGGCCATTTCTATGATTCTCGACACTGCGTCTTGTGACAGCTTCATCAACAGACCCGTGCAGAAGGTGATGCGTTAACACGCCCTATCTATCTCAGATGTTGATTCTCCCCAGAAGTTGATCCACGAAGTGCATGTGATATTGACCAGCTGAATCCGCTGTACCTGTCTGACCAGCGTCGAAATCCGGGTCTTCGGATGGGTCAGTCCGACACGCAAAGATGCTGAAGAATGTGCTCAATACCCAACGCAGCTCAACAGGCGTCGCCGTGAACGCGGCCTTGGCGCTGGCTGCTATGCTTGAGCTGGACGATATCTGACCCGGAAACCCAGCTTGTCATCGATCCAGGACGTCCGCACCCAGACCCGGGTATTCATTTCCTATTCGCGCAGGGATCTCGCCGTCGCGCAGGATCTGCGGGATCGCCTGATTGACAGCGACTTCGATGCCTATCTCGACATCCATGACATCGTCAAAGGCGAGCCATGGCGCGAGCGCCTGCGTGGTCTCATCGAACGCGCCGATATCGTTCTGTTTCTGATCAGCCCCGATTCGGTCGCGTCGGAAATCTGTGAATGGGAGATCAACGAGGCCGAGCTGGATGAAAAGCGGCTGCTGCCTGTCGTCACTTGAACAGCTGGTCACCGACGCGGTGAACGCGCTGTCTCCAAGCTGTCGTGTACCCGAGGGCGATGACTATCGTGCGTCGTCCTGCTGGCAGGTTGGCTTATAGCGGTAACCCCGG
>JASFVZ010000040.1:0-9359 GCA_050049565.1 Chromatiaceae bacterium
TGGGCTCCTTTAGGGTAGCCGTTCAGCCGGCTGCGTTGATGTCAAAAAGCCGTCACACAATCGGATAACCACGCTATTAGGATGTTCTGATACAGTCGGGTTGGTCAGTAATAAGGCAGTAAAGGCGATGACGGGCTTAGACAAGGAAGCGGGCATCACATCCATCATCAAGTCTCGGCATCCGGACCCGTTCGCCATTCTGGGCCCGCAATCCACCGATAACGGCGCGCACGTCCGCGTCTATATTCCGAACGCGACAGCAGTGACCATCGTCGACGGGCCCTGGGATATGCTCCCCACGGAGCATCCCGGGGTCTTCGAATGGACCGATGAGGCTGGTGTGTTGCCGGCGCACTACCAACTGCGTTGGCGGCAGGACGGCGGCGACGAACAGACCGCTTACGACCCCTACAGTTTTCCGCCCCAGCTGGCGGATTACGATCTGCACCTGTTCGGCGAAGGTCGACATCGGCATGCCTACCGATTTCTAGGCGCTCACGTCCACCAGGTCGACGGGATTGCTGGCGTGCTTTTCGCGGTCTGGGCGCCCAATGCCGTGCGGGTAAGCGTCGTGGGTGACTTCAACCAGTGGGATGGTCGCCGCCATCCGATGCGCCTGCGTCCAGGTAACGGCGTATGGGAGCTGTTCATTCCCGGTCTGGCCGTCGGTGCGATCTACAAGTACGAACTGCGCAATCGGGAAACGGGTGACGTTTTCCTCAAAACCGACCCTTACGGCCAGCGCTTCGAACAACGCCCGAAGACCGCATCAATCGTCGAAGGATCATCTGGTTATGCATGGCATGACGCCAATTGGCTGGCACAACGCAATAGTTTTGATTGGCAACACCAGCCGATGTCGATCTATGAATTGCACGTCGGGTCCTGGCGGCGTGGCCCGGAGGGCGAATTTCTCGGCTACCGTGAGCTGGCCGAGCAGCTGATTCCCTATGTGCTGGAGATGGGTTTCAGCCACATCGAGTTGATGCCGATCACAGAGCATCCCTATGACCCGTCCTGGGGCTACCAGAGCACCGGCTATTTCGCACCGACCAGCCGGTACGGCTCGCCGGATGACTTCCGCCACTTTGTCGATGCCTGTCACCTCGCCGGTATCGGTGTGTTCCTGGACTGGGTGCCCGCGCACTTTCCGAAAGATCAGCACGGTCTCGCGCGTTTCGATGGCACGGCGCTTTATGAACACGAAGACCCGCGGCGGGCCGAGCACCTCGACTGGTCGACACTGATCTATAATTATGGCCGCTACGAGGTAAAGAACTTCCTGCTTTCCAGCGCTATGTACTGGATCGAGGAGTTTCATATCGACGGCCTGCGCGTCGATGCCGTTGCGTCGATGCTCTACCTCGATTACTCGCGCACCGACTGGATCCCCAACGAATACGGCGGTCGTGAGAATCTTGAGGCCATCGACTTCCTCCGTGAACTCAATGTCACCGTGCACGATGCTCACCCGGGGGCTCTGGTCATGGCCGAGGAATCGACCTCGTGGCCGCAGGTAAGCAGGCCAACCTATGTCGGCGGACTGGGTTTCGATCTCAAATGGAACATGGGCTGGATGAACGACACGCTGCAGTACATGCACGATGACCCGGTATTTCGCCGCTACCACCATGACAAGCTCACGTTCAGCATGCTCTATGCGTTCAGCGAGAACTTTCTGTTGCCGTTCTCGCACGATGAGGTAGTCCATGGCAAAGGTTCCCTGCTGAACAAAATGCCGGGTGACGAGTGGCAGAAGCACGCGAATCTCAGACTGCTGTATCTGTACATGTTTGCGCACCCCGGCAAGAAGCTGCTGTTCATGGGCTGCGAGTTTGCCCAAGGTCGCGAATGGGCCAGCGCCGAGACCCTCGACTGGTATGTGCTCGATTACCCGCTGCACCAGGGCATGCAACGACTGGTAAAGGACCTCAATGGTTTCTATCAGGCATCGCGTGCGTTGCATCAACACGAGTTCGACTGGCGTGGATTCGAATGGATCGACTGTCAGGATGCCGACCAGTCGGTCCTCAGTTTCGTGCGTCGCGGCGATGACCAGCACCTGGTGGTGGTGCTCAATTTCACGCCCGTGCCAAGGTACGGTTACCGCATCGGCGTTCCTGCCGGTGGTGTCTATCACGAGGCTTTGAATTCCGACTCGCGACACTACGGCGGCAGTGATCTCGGCAATGGGGGGAAGGTGATGCAGGCGGACAATTACCCCTGGATGGGGCGCGAGCATTCGCTGGAACTGGACCTGCCTCCGCTGGCAGGGATCATCCTGCAACCGCGAGACTGACATGGCCTCTGTGGGCCGAAAGCCAGCGGCGGATTCTGTTCGCATCGTCTTTCGCTCAAGCGAATCACGGTACTGAAGCAGGCGGTCGATGTTGAAGACGATTCACCATGCCTTGGTTTTGAACCTGCATCAACCGGCAGGCAACCTCGAGGACCTGCTGGAGCATTCACCGTGGGAAGCGCGCGAGATCCTCTTCGCGCTCGATCGCATTGCACGTAGCAACTGGCCCTATGAGGACAGGGCCAGGGTCCACCTGTCGCTTTCCGGTACCTTATTGGAAACCTTGGGGAGTGCGGAGTTTCAGGCCAGGGTCTACGGCGATGTCGACGTCGGCTCGATGCTCTGGCACCTGCAGAACCGGCGCATCATCGAGGTCCTTGGGACCGGCTATTATCATCCGGTGCTGCCCCTCATCCCGCCTGCCGATCGCGTTGAGCAGGTGCGGCGATGGCAGGGCATTGCCCGCCATCTTTTTTGGCGCGAGCGATTCAGTGGCTTCTGGCCGCCTGAGATGGGTTTCAGCATGGATCTCATACCCTTGCTGAGCCGCTCCGGCTATCGCTATGTCTTGGTCGATAGCGAGTACGTCGAGCCGGTCGAGCGGATGGACTGGCCAACGCTGCGCTACCGCCCCCATGTGGCGCGTCATGCTGGCCATGAGATCACTGTTGTGGTGCGTGATCGCGAACTGTCCGACGCCCAGGAATCGGGCATGGAACTTGAGTGGTTCATCGGGGAACTCGTAGAGCGCACCCGCTGGTGTGATTTCGAACCACTCGTGACGACCGCCACCGACGGCGACAACGGTGGCTGGTTTCGCAACACAACAGAGGGTTCCAACTTCTGGTCGGCGCTCTACCGGCCGTTGCTGGAGCAGTCACGTGCAGGCGGCAGCGTGCAACCGACGTTCATCGACGACTATATTGATCGACATGGCGTGGGCGGTGAGGTTCGCGTGACGACCGGGGCATGGAACACCGGCTGGCATGATGGCCGTGGCTTCGTGCAATGGACCGGAAGCCAGGAACAGCGTGACGTCGTCGAACGCTGTTGGGAAATCAGCGCGCGGCTGCACCCGTTGCGCTGGCGCATCGGTGAGCGGCATGCGCATGAGCCGGAATTGCACCATATTGCCGAACAGGCGATGTGGCATCTGTTGCGCGGCGAAACGAGCTGCAATATTTACTGGGGTGCCGCCTGGGTTGGGCGCGCGCACGATGATCTGGATCGGGCCAGTGGTTTCCTCAGTGAGCTCGAGAGCAGGCTCTAGCGAAGTGACCGTACCCGGATACACGTGGTGGTCGGTGTATTGGAATTGAGAAGGGAAGAGAAACGATGTTCATAGTCATGGTCGCATCGGAATGTGCTCCCGTGTCCAAGGTGGGTGGTCTGGCCGATGTCGTCTACGGCCTCAGTCGGGAACTGGAGCTTCGCGGAAACGCGGTCGAAATCATCCTCCCAAAGTACGACTGCATGCGCTACGACCACATCTGGGGCCTGCAGATCGCTCATGAGAACCTTCTCGTACCCTGGTTCAACGGTCAGGTCGCTTGCACGGTCTGGTTTGGTTTCGTCCACGGCCTGAAATGTTTCTTCATCGAGCCCCATTCCGCTGACAATTTCTTCAATCGCGGAACCTACTATGGGTTCCTCGACGAACACATGCGTTTTGCTTTCTTCAGCAAGGCAGCCATGGAGTTCATGTACCAGACCAACAAGCGGCCGGACGTGATCCACTCACACGATTGGCAGACTGCGCTGGTACCTCCGTTGCTCTACGAAATCTACGGTCACCAGGGGATGCAGGATCAGCGTGCAGTTCACACGATCCATAACTTCAAGCACCAGGGGATCGTCGGTGAGGACGTCCTTTGGTTTACCGGGCTTGGCCGTCCGGACTACTACTTCGAGATCGACCGCTTGCGTGACGACTTCAATCCGACCGCGCTCAACCTCACCAAGGGTGCCATTACCTACGCGAACTTCGTGACGACGGTCTCACCACAGCATGCCTGGGAAGCCATGCACGGCGACCAGGGGTTTGGGCTGGGTCATACGCTGCATCGTTTCGCGAACAAGTTCGGCGGGATACTGAATGGTCTCGACTATCATGTCTGGAACCCGGGAACCGATCCGCTGATCCCGGTTCACTTCACTCCCGACGACATCGATGGAAAGTTCGGCAACAAAAAGGCGCTGCGCGACCGCCTCCTGCTTCGCGAGGCCTACACCCCTATCGTCTCTTACATTGGCCGGCTGGATACCCAGAAAGGTGTGCATCTGATTCGCCATGCGCTGTTCTACGCGCTACAACGCGGCGCCCAGTTTGTACTCCTCGGATCGAGCCCGGAGCTAGGCATCAACAATGATTTCTGGCATCTGAAGCATCTGCTTAACGAAAACCCTGACTGCCACCTCGAGATTGGATTCAACGAGGAACTCGCACATCTGATCTACGCCGGGTCGGACATCATTGTCGTCCCCTCTATGTTTGAGCCGTGTGGTCTGACGCAATTGATTGCGTTGCGCTATGGCACCGTACCCGTGGTCCGGGCCGTCGGTGGGCTGGTCGACACGGTGTTCGACCGTGACTATGCGGAGACGGCGCTCGAAAATCGCAACGGCTACAGTTTCCGTGACGCAGATGCCCCCGGTCTCGAGTCTGCCCTGTCACGCGCACTGGGGCTGTGGTGGGACTACCCGGAGGAGTTCCGGCATTTGATGCGTCAGGGTATGCGTCAGGATTATTCATGGAACCATCCCGGCCGCGACTACGTAAACGTCTATCACCATGTCCGTCACAAATAACGTCACGCAGGAGGCTCGCTGATGACCACCATCCCCGAATTGATTGACGGGCTGCCCAATATCTCCGGCAACGAAGTCGAGGTGCGGCAGCAGCTCTCGAAGGTCTCCGGTGATGCACTCTACAGGCCGATCAGTGACATCGACTTTGCCCAGCCCCGTGCGGCCTGCGCTGTCGCTCTGCACATGCATCAACCGCTCGTGCCGGCAGGTGGCGACGATCTGCAAACCGCCACGATAATCAGCAATCTGCAGTACATGATGGAGCATCAGGGCATCGGCGATAACCACAACGCGCCAGTGTTCCGCGACTGCTACCGCCGGATGGGCGAGATCATACCGGAGCTGGTGCAGCAGGGACTCAGCCCGCGTGTGATGCTCGAGTACTCCGGCACCCTGTTGTATGGGCTGCGCGCCATGGGGCTCGATGACGTCCTGAATGCGCTGAAGACGATCACGATGAACCCCGACTACCACCGGCATGTCGAGTGGCTGGGGGCGCCCTGGGGACATGCCGTGGCGCCGTCTACGCCGATCCAGGATTTCCGACGCCATGTCGGAGCCTGGCAACAGCATTTTGCCGGACTATTCGGCTTCGAGGCGCTGCAGCGGGTCCGTGGCTTTTCACCGTCGGAGATGGCGCTACCGAACCACCCGGACGTCGCCTACCACTTCGTCAAGACGCTACGCGACGCGGGCTATCAGTGGGTTCTGGTCCAGGAACACTCGGTTGAGCAACTCGACAGCGGTCGTCACCCCGAGCGTCCCCATCTCCCGCACCGTCTGGTCTGCGTCAATTCGGAGGGCGAGCGTGCGGAGATTATCGCCATCGTAAAGACCCAGGGGTCTGATACGAAGCTCGTCGCGCAGATGCAGCCCTGGTACGAGGCGGCCAGCCTGCAGCGCTGGGAACTGGGCGGGCGGCCGGTTCCGCCATTGGTAACCCAGATCGCCGATGGCGAGAACGGGGGCGTGATGATGAACGAGTTCCCGCCCAAGTACCGGGAGGTCGTCGGACAGGCCTCGGGCAGCGATGTTCCCATGATGAACGTCAGTGAGTACCTGGAGTTCCTTTTCGAGATGGGTCTTGGAGTGACGGACTTCGCCGAACTGCGACCGGTGCACCAGGGTCGGATTTGGGAACGGATGGCTCCGGGCGATGGACCGGAACGACTGAAAAAGGTCATTGCCGAACTCGAGCAAGATCATCAGCCATTTCATATGGAAGGCGGCAGCTGGACCAATGACCTGTCATGGGTCAGTGGTTACGAAGACGTGCTCAGTGCAATGGAGCAAAGCAGCGCACTGTTCGAGCAGATTGCGACTCAGTCGGCCGTCCCTACCAACGACGCCCGCTACCGCAATGCGTTGTTTCATCTGCTTTCCAGTCAGACCAGCTGTTACCGTTATTGGGGGCAGGGCCAATGGACGGACTACGGACGCGAGATATGTCGTCGGACCGATGCCATTCTCACCAACGATTTTTGATGCCAAACGAAGGGACATCGAGCCTCTTGGCGGCGGACCGGCGGTCGCCCAGGCTGGTGTGCACGTCCGTATCAGTAATCTGCCAGCGGCACCGGTTGATCCGTCTGCAAATGTCGTATGCCTCGGTCAGGCTGAATTCTGTGGGCGATAGGCCGGTTCTGCCTGGTCTGCGATCAGCGGCTGCAACCGCCAGATATCTTCGTTGTACTCACTGATCGTGCGGTCGGTCGAAAAGATGCCACTGGCGGCGCAGTTGCGTATGCTCATGCGCGTCCACTGGTCCTGGTTCTGCCAGGTCAACGCCGCGCGGTGCTGCGCATCGACGTAGCCGCGAAAGTCCGCCAGGGTCATCCAGGGGTCGTCGGGACTTCGCAGGCTCTCGAGGATGCCGTTAAACAGGTCCGGCTCGACGCTGCTGAAATGGTCGTTGTCGAGCAGGGACAGCACGTCTGCCAGGTCGGGATCCGCATCGATGTAGGCCTGCGGGTTGTAGTTGCCGCGTGTGGCCTTGACCTCGTCTGCACGCAGGCCGAACAGGAAGAAATTCTCCTCGCCGACCGCCTCCATGATCTCGATGTTGGCGCCGTCATACGTGCCGATCGTGATGGCGCCATTCATCATGAACTTCATGTTGCCGGTACCCGAGGCCTCTTTGCCGGCGGTCGAGATCTGTTCTGACAGATCCGCCGCGGTCGCGATCGTCATCATCTTCGAGACGCCATAGTTGGGCAGGAATACCAGTTTGAGTCGATCGCCGACCACCGGGTCATTGTTGACGACCGCAGCGACATTGTTGATCAGCTTGATGATCTCCTTCGCCCGCTGGTAGCCGGGCGCCGCCTTGCCGCCGATCAGTACGCAGCGGTCGACCCAGTTGGCGGTGTCGCCGTGACGGATGCGGTTGTACAGATGAATGACGTGCAGCACATTGAGCAGCTGGCGTTTGTATTCATGGATGCGCTTCACCTGCACGTCGAAGAGTGCATGAGGATCAAACGTTACACCGGTGTATCTCTCGACGAGATCGGCGAGTTTCCGTTTGTTGTGATGACGTATCTCGCGCCAGCGCGACTGGAAGGCGGTGTCACCATTCTCCGCAAAAGGCCGCAGCTGAGACAGGCGGCCAAGGTCCGCCTGCCAGCCCTGGCCGAGGTGCTCCGTGAGTAATTCGGCGAGCGGCGGGTTGGCCATCGCCAGCCAGCGGCGCGGGGTGACGCCATTGGTCTTGTTGTTGAATTTCTCCGGCCATAGCTCGTAGAAGTCGTGGAACAGATCCTGTTTGAGCAGATCGGAATGCAGCGCGGCAACCCCGTTGACCGAGAAACTGCCGACGATCGCCAGCCATGCCATCCGTATCTGAGGCTCGTGCCCTTCTTCGATCAGTGACATCCGCTGCACCCTGGCATTGTCGCCGGGCCAACGTTGCCTTACGCCGGCCAGGAAGCGGGCGTTGATCTCGTAGATGATCTCGAGCAGCCGCGGCAACAGGGATTCGAACAACCTTACAGGCCAGCGTTCCAGTGCCTCGGGCAGCAGCGTGTGATTGGTGTAGGCCATACAGCTGGATGTTATGGCCCAGGCGTGGTTCCACTCGAGACGTTTGTCGGGGTCGTCGAGGAGAATGCGCATCATCTCGGCAACCGCGATGCTCGGGTGCGTATCGTTCAGTTGGAAGACGTTGTGTTTGGCGAATTCGAGCAGTGGACGATTGCCGTACTGGCGGAATGCGTCCTGCAAGCTGGCCGAAGTCAGAAAATATTGCTGGCGTAGGCGCAGCTCCTTGCCGTTTTCGTTGGCGTCGTTGGGATACAACACCATGGTGATATTTTCCGCCTGGTTCTTGCTGGCCACCGAGTCGGCGTAGTCCCCGGCGTTGAAGTCCCTGAGATTGAATTCGTCGGTTGCGGACGCGGACCACAGCCGCAGCGTGTTGACGATACGGTTGTCGTAGCCACTGACCGGTACGTCGTACGGCACGGCATAGACGTCGTCGGTCTCGATCCACCGCGCGTGCGGTTTGCCGAGCGGATCGGTGAAGTGCTCGGTGCGGCCGCCGAAGCGCACCAGCTGGGTGTATTCAGGGCGCTCCACCTCCCACGGGTGGCCGTCGCGCATCCAGTGATCCGGGTCCTCGATCTGGTACCCGTTGTCGATGTGCTGATGGAACATGCCGTATTCATAGCGCAGACCATAGCCGGTCACCGGCAAACCCAGAGTCGCACAGCTGTCGAGAAAACAGGCAGCCAGGCGACCGAGGCCGCCATTACCAAGCCCGGCATCGGGCTCAGTGTCCTCAATGTCCTCGAGTTCTACCGCGAACGCCTTGAGTGCGTCCTCGACCGGTTCACGCAGATCGAGGTTGAGCAGGTGGTTGCCGAGTGACCGCCCGATCAGGTACTCGAGCGACAGGTAGTGTGCTCTTCGCACATTGGCCTGCTTTTTCAGGCACCAGGTGTTGCGCCAATCACTCATCAGTCGGTCGCGGACCGTGTAGGCGAGCGACTCGTAGAGATAAAACTGGTTACAGCCGAGGAATCGTCCCAGGTGGTATTCCAGGTAATGTCGGATCGCCCGCGTCAGCGCCTCGGTGTCGCGCGACAGGGGGCGCATGCTAGGCAGGACGCAGGCATCGATATTCTCTTGTTCGCCCATCAGGATTGTCTCCTCATCGTCATTCTGCGTTATAGATCTGCAGATAGTGCTCGGCACTGCGTCGCCAGCTGTGGTCTTCGCGCATACCGTTCTTGACCAGCTTTATCCACGACTT
>JASFVZ010000290.1:0-4129 GCA_050049565.1 Chromatiaceae bacterium
TGAGGTCAAGGAGCAATTCGATCTCTGGGTGCGGGTGAGGGACGAGCGCAAGGGTATGGACCTTGACAAGGTGCACGTGACCTTGCAGATATGGGTGGAGGAGGAAGGGCGATTCGTTTCGTACAAGGAATGGGTCACTGACAAAGATGGTCTTGTGCGTGCCGAAGGCCTGGACTGTGGCAAGATGTTGATGAGACTCGAGCGGTCGCAATACGTGAGTCAGGACTGGACGTTCCGCCCGTTCGCCGGTCAGTTGGTCAGGCGGGCATTCAACATGCTTCGGCTGTGAGCGCGTTACATGGCGTTGATCTGTAGAAAGTACAGCTCAGGCACCATTAGTGCATGCGGCCTTGTGCAGTTAAATGAAGTCCTGCAGCGACAAGGTGTGGCTGCGGCGCGAAGGATCGATGCCCAACGCAGCGATCTCGTCGACATCGGAGATCTGTTTTAGATTGTTGCGCAGTAATTTGTGACGTCAAGCAAAGGTGGCAGAGACCAGCGAGCGGAAAGCCAGCATATGACCCTTTGTTTGGAGTATTCATGCTGCGGCCGAACTGGCCTGTATGAGTGCCCACACGCCACAACGGCGATTGGCTGCGGAGGGCATCACTTATTCCGGTCTGCTCGCGTCCATCAGGACCTGGCAGGCGAAAGGGTTGCTGGTAGATGCAGAGATGCCGATCGCCGATTTCGATGCCGAGTTTGGCTACCCGTATCCTTCGGTTTTCGGTCGCGCGTTCCGGCATGAAACCGGATTGCTGGCGTTGGCCTTTCGATGCAGTCAAGGGCTGGATTAAGTGAGTCTGTAATCCCGAACTCAACGCGTCGACGAAATCGTCAACGGCCCTCAAGCCCACTGCTTCAACTCCGCAGAATCCGCAGAAAAACCACGCCGGGCAACACGCCTGGCGAACCTTTTCCTGGGACGGTGGCTCAAGGGGTTAGCCTTCCAAAATGCTGAGAAATGAATGCGTTAATTGTCGGGTGAAACCAAAGGGCTGCGCAAATCAGGGTGTTAGGGATGCGTGGGAGAAAAGAGTGGGTCGCATCGATTTTCGCGGCGGTTAAACTTGGGCACTCGAGAGAATTCAGAAAGGTATAGTTGCCTGGGAGGGGATGCTCCCGTTGCTCGTCAGGTAACTCCCGGGCCCGGCGTCGGCATCGATCATCTCGAGTAATGATTGATTGCAGCCTTGCAATGGCGTTGTTGTCCCTCTTGCTGCTTGGGCACGAAAACAATTCAGGCGAAAGTAAGTCGCTACCATCTTTCTCTCGAGGAATCGCGATGTACGATCCAGCAAACTTCCGACTCGATGACGGCGTCGCACTCATCACTGGCGCGGGCGCCGGCATCGGCCGTGCGATCGCTGAGACCTTTGCCTCCGCCGGTGCAGCGGTGGTCGTAACCGATCGAGATGGGACGGCGGCAAACACTGTTGCGGAAGCCATCAACTTGGCTGGCGGACGATCTGTCGGCGCGGTCTGCGATGTCACCCGAGGGGCCGACTTGGAGGCCGCTGTGGCAAGAGCAGTTGACGCTTTCGGTAAGCTCTCTATCTTGGTCAACAATGCAGGCGGTGGTGGACCGAAGCCCTTCGACATGCCGATGTCGGATATGCGGCTTGCCTTCGAACTAAATGTCTTCTCGGTTTTCAGGCTCTGCCAGCTCGCCGCACCGCACATGCAGTCCGAGGGCGGTGGGGCCATCTTGAACATATCCTCAATGGCCGGTGAGAACCGGAACCGGCGCATGGCGGCCTATGGCGCTTCGAAGGCGGCGGAGAGTCACCTGACACGCAACATCGCTTTTGACTTGGGACCGATGAATATCCGCGTGAACGCGATCGCGCCGGGCGCGACCCGCACACCGGCATTGGCAGGAGTGCTCACCCCGGAAATTGAGGAGGCAATGCTGCGGCACACTCCTTTGAAGCGCCTCGGTGAGCCCGCCGATATGGCCAACGCCGCGTTGTTTCTGTGCTCACCGGCGGCACGTTGGATCAGTGGGCAGGTCTTGACTGTGTCTGGCGGTGGTGTGCAGGAGCTCGATTGAGCCCCTGGCTGGCCCCCGAGCAGCGATTCGTTCGCTGGCGATCGGCCTGAGCGTGGCGACCTGCTTACAAAACGCGTCAGGCGTGGCCATGCAATGAAACAGACAGAACTTCATCGGGTCATCAAGACGGTACTTGGGCGCGCCCGGCCTGATCGGCGGGTTGAACTGTCCGAGGACTGCCGGGCCTGTTTCAATGGGTATTTGCCCACTAAAGTGGGATAGATCGGCCTGGGTAAACAAAGTAGATCCGTGCCAATTTCGGCATGGATTGCTGGAACATGGGTTAAGGAAGCCAGCTCTGCGTGCCGCTTTCGCCGAGATACCTTGCCAGCTCGTCTTTCCATGCAGGGCTCTTTCTTGCGGCCAGCAATGTCTGGTTCAGCAACTCGATGTACGGCGATTCGTCTTTCAGTGCGAGCCCATAATTCTGTTTCTCGAAGTTGTGCGGCAGCACTATCAGCGATTCGTAGCGGCCTTGCTCTTTGCCCTGCTTGATTGTGTAGTTCAACACGGCTTCATCTGAGACTACGGCATCCAACCGGCCATTGTTGAGCGCATTCAGCAGGGCTTCGCGTTCGTCGAAAACCTGATGCGGGATGCCCCTGGATTCGAGATATCGGGAACCCGTGGAAGCTGTAACCGCGCCGACCCTCACGTGGGTCAGATCCTGGGGGCCTGAAACGCGTGACTTGAGCTGGTCCAGGGTAAAAGCGCTTGCCAGCACCGCCGTGATGCTCGCAATCATGATGGTGCTGGCCACTGCCAACAAGGCGGCCAGTACGCGCGACACGGAGTGCTTGAACTCGTAGAAACGGATAGGCCCGCGCGTAACGAACAATAACCCGATGATGAACGCTTCGATCAGCTTTCCGGTACGTGTTTTCATCGCGTAGAGCTTGATGTTCTCGCGGTGTTCAAGAGAGTAAAACACGCCCCCGATAATGACCGCGGCACCAAGAACGATCCCGATTGCAATGAGAAACTGTTCACTCAGAAACACCCCCGTGATCGCTTTCGCCGCGCTGCTTTCCTTCGCACCGATTGCCAGATGGGTCTCGTAGAACGAGTGAGAGAAGTCGACGATTTCCTCTCTCTCACGCGTTATAGAAAGACACGAAACAGCGACATCCGCTTGCCCATTGGCAACCGCATCCACCATGTCTTTCAGCGTGTACTCCTGAATCTCGTATTCGACATCCAGGCTTCGCGCAATTTCGTCCCACAGGAATATGCTGAGTCCGCGAAAGGTATCGCCATCGACAATCACGAAAGGCGGGCATGACGTCGTCGCAACATGCACAATGCGGGCATCCGTATCGGCGCGGGCTGCGGCAGTGCACAGGAAAAGGGCGAACCAGACAAAGATGTTCGTCCAGATGCGTTGCTCGAGGCGATACATGTTCAGTAAACCTGCGTGAATCTCTGGAGAAGGTCGCTTATCGTCCCCTCGATGAGAGCATACGCGAACGCCAGCCAGGTGTTTGATACTACGGGCTGCAGCGCACGAGTCCGGTCTGACCGGCATATCGACGACGTTGAATCAGATGATATGAAAACGAGCAAAGCGCTGGAATCATACTGAGCGTGGCCATAACCCGATTGATGTTCAGGTAGACCTCTGCGAGCCAGTGCATGGATAGGCGGTATTCGGCCGCAGTCGGGCAGCTAGGTGCTGACATGGGAGCGATCTACGCTTCTCTCCACCGGATTAAGGAACAGTTGGACGATGACCCTGTCGGCTGTCGGGTCGACGTCGTTCGTTACACTTGGGTGTGTTTGTCGTACATGCGCCGTGTGCGTGATGGAACACCCGGCGTTCCCCGGGCACTGCCGATTGGCATCGCCTCTGCTAAGGTTGGTTTCGCATTTGCAGCGGGAGAAAGTGGCTTGTCTGCAGCACGTACCGCCAGTTTGCTGGCTATGATCCTGTGCTGGTCCCTGTTTCCCTGTGCGGCGTTGGCGCAAGAGACAGAGATGCGCCAGCCGCCGACGACGCAGGCGGAACGGGCGCTGGCCATGATCGAGCAGATCACAAATGATTTTGCACGGCTCGAGGCGCTGCGGGCGGAGCCGCTT
>JASFVZ010000291.1:0-4118 GCA_050049565.1 Chromatiaceae bacterium
ATATAAAAACAATTACTTACCCGAAGTAATTCGAGTACTTTCGCAATATTACGGCAGCAGACAGAATGCCGTTTCGACGATCTTTTCCAGGAGAGTACCTAATGATCAAGCCTGTCGGTTCCGACACCTTGCAGCCATTGTTCGTCTACGACTCTGACAAGCACGATGCCCTCAGCCACGAGGCAGAGTCGTTGCCATCGATCACGATCAGTTCCCAGGCCGCCGGCAACGCGGTGATGATGGGGGCCGGGTACTTCAGCCCGTTGTCGGGCTATATGAACGTCGCTGACGCGATGGGCGCTGCGGAAAAGATGACCCTGAGTGACGGGTCGTTCTTCCCGGTGCCGGTCATGTGCCTGATCGAGAGCGCGGATGCCCTCGGTGGCGCGAAACGGATCGCGTTGCGCGACCCGAACGTCGAGGGTAACCCGGTGCTCGCGGTCATGGATATCTCAGCCGTCGAGGAAGTGACCGACGCACAGATGGCGACGATGACGCAGAGGGTCTATGGAACCGACGACGCCGAGCACCCGGGCGTCGCGGCGTTCAATTCGCAGGGCCGCGTCGCGCTGTCCGGCCCGATCCAGGTCCTGAACTTCTCGTACTTCATCACCGACTTTCCCGACACCTTCCGGACCGCTGTCGAGATCCGCAATGAAATCGCCGAGCGCGGTTGGAACAAGGTCGTTGCCTTTCAGACCCGCAACCCGATGCACCTCGCGCACGAAGAGCTCTGCCACATGGCGATGGACCGTCTCGGCTGTGACGGCCTGGTCATCCACATGCTGCTCGGCAAGCTCAAGAAGGGCGACATCCCCGCGCCGGTGCGTGACGCCGCGATCCGCAAGATGGTCGAGCTGTACTTCCCGCCGAACAGCGCGATGGTGACGGGGTACGGCTTTGACATGCTCTATGCCGGCCCCCGGGAGGCTGTACTGCACGCCTACTTCCGCCAGAACATGGGCGCGACCCACTTCATCGTCGGTCGGGACCATGCCGGGGTCGGTGATTATTATGGTGCGTTTGACGCGCAGACGATCTTCGATGAGGTGCCTGCCGGTGCGCTCGAGATCGAGATCTTCAAGGCCGACCACACCGCCTGGTCGAAGAAGCTCAACAAGGTGGTGATGATGCGCGAGGCGCCGGATCACACCAAAGAGGATTTCATCCTGCTTTCCGGGACCAAGGTACGGGAGATGCTCGGTCGCGGCGAGGCGCCGCCCAAGGAGTTTTCGCGCCCCGAGGTCGCCCAGATCCTGATTGACTACTACCAGTCGTTGAACTGACAGCTCATCCGACCGCGTTACCATGGCCCACTCATTCGAGTGGGCTTTTTTTTATGGCGAAAGATTACGAGATCCTGGGTCGCGAGACGGTATGGCAGGGCTTTTTCCAACTCGATCGATTGCAGCTGCGGCACGCGAGCTTCGAAGGCGGCTGGCGCCCGCCGATCGTCCGGGAGCGGCTCGAGCGCCTCGCGGCGGTCTCGGTCCTGTTGTTCGACCCGCAGGCCGACAAGGTTGTGCTGGTCGAGCAGTTTCGCGCCGGGCTGGTCGGGCGTGCCGAACGGCCCTGGTGTCTCGAGACGGTGTCGGGCTTCTGCGACCGGGCCGACGAGACCGACGAAGCGCTTGCCCGCCGCGAGGTGCGCGAGGAGACCGGCTGCGAGTTGACGGCCCTGACCCGGATCGGCGAGTTCTTCGTCAGCCCGGGTTTTTCGGTCGAGACCATTACGCTGTTCTGCGGGCGGGTCGATGCGCGGCTGGCCGGGGGAATTCATGGTCTGGCCGCGGAAGGCGAGGAGATCCGCGTGGTGGTGCTTGATCGACAGGCGGCGCTGCAGGCGTTGTTTGGTCGCATCAACTCGACGAGCGCACTGATCGCCCTGCAGTGGCTGGACGCCAACCGTAGGCGACTGCTCGCCGACTGGGACGCGTGAGGGAAAAGGTACAGGCATGGTTGCCGTCAAGAGCTTAGGTACCGACCGTTGCCAGGCCTTTTCACTGTCTGCCGACACCCGCCGGGCCGGCCAATCGGTTGTCCACGCCGACGCTCTGAGCCTGTTGCGGTTGATCAGGCGGATCGGCGCGCCTGCTTGTCGCGGTACATGCGCCGGTCGGCCGCGTCGAGCAGCGCCTTGATGTTGCGCCCGTCCGCCGGGTAGCAGGCATGCCCGATGCTCACGTGGAGTGGTATCTCGTGCTTCCGGTAGCGGATCGGATTTGATAGCGCTGCCGTGACACGCTGGGTGAGGGCGGGCACGTCGATTGGCTCCGAGCCATCGCTGGTGAGCAGGACGAATTCATCACCGCCGAGTCGGCCCATGGTCTCATCTGCACGCAACATTGCGCTGACGCGATGGCAGAAATCGACGAGCACCGCGTCGCCGGCGGCGTGGCCGAGCCGGTCGTTGACCTGCTTGAACTGGTCGATGTCGATGAACAACAGGCAGAAGCCGCGCCTGTCCCGCTCGGCCCGCAGCAGCGTGAGCTCCATCTCTTCGAGCAGGCGGTGCCGATTCGCCACACCGGTCAGTGCATCGAAGTTCGCCATCTGATAGAGCACGCCCTCCGAATCGAGTCCCGCCAGGCGGTTCTCGAAATAGGAAGTGGCGAACGGTCTCGCCAACAGCGGTGCAGCCAATGCCAGGAGCATGAGGCTGAGCAGCAGCGGGAGGTTGAGATCGCGCCAGGTCATCTGCCAGGACGCAGTCAACTCGAAAGGCTGCGAGGGTACGACATCGGCAAGGGACAGCGAGTAATCGAACGCCGGCAGGATCCACCGCTCGAGTCGGCTCGAACCCTGTCCGCCGGCGTCGATCAGGCGCGTCGTGCTCTGAACGTCGCCCGGGTCCTTGCCCTGGCTCAGGCGGATGGCGAGTGTCGGATGATCTGTCGTCAGATCGCCGAACAGACGATCGGCACGCAACGCAAGCAAGGCATAGCGGTCGGCGGTGAAGGGTTCATCGTTGTCATGGTCCAGCGCGCGGTGGATCACATAGCCGGTGGCGTCTTCGACCAGCGTGAAGGGTCGCGTCGCCATTGGGATGCCGCGGACGAAGGACTCGCGCATCGCCTCGACCAGCAGGTCGGATGAATGCAGATCCAGTCCGACGATCTCCCGATGGTCGTTGAAGTGGGGTTCCTGGAAGACGATGGGGTAGTAGCTGGACGCGCCTGGTGCATCACGCCAATGTCGGCGATCGTCATAGTCGAATCGGCGGATCCGGAAACCGGGGTAGATCGCAGACAGATGTTCTTCCAATGCCGTCCGCTGGGTATAGCCGACCTTCTGGGCAACCTCGAACTTGTAGAGAAACGGATAGCGCCTGAGCAGGGTCTTCGCAAACTCCGCCGCTGCGGCATGATCCAACGACGGCTGCGACATCACGAACGCGGAGAAGCCTTCGAGCGCGGTCTCGGCGATCAGTGCCCGATCGGTGACCTGGTCCGCCAGTCGGGCGGCGGCCGATTCGAACGCCCGTTGGTTGCTCCAGACCGACTGCGAGACCAGCAGGGCTGCCGCTACGACGCAGAGGAGAAACCAGCCGGCAAGCAGCAGATGTGTCCGATGCCGGAACCTGCGCCCTGTGCGGTGGGGCGAGGGGGAGAACGCGCGATCATGGGGCCGGTCGGTCATGGTCGTGGGTTGGTCTATCCTCCCGGGAATAAACTAGGCCATACGTCCGGTCTGTACAATTGATCCAGGTTATTGCCCTGGCGACTGCCGGTAACCGTCACTTGCCGGAGCCACGGTCGCCGAGGGCGAAGTCGAGCCCTGCCTGGACATGGACCTCGGTCGTATCTATTACCGGCAGGTCGACATCATCAGGGCCGATCAACAGGCCGATCTCCGTACAACCGAGGATCACACCGTCGACCCCCATTCGTCGCTGAGCATCGGCGATGATCTCAAGGTGGCTTTGTCGCGCCGTGTCGGTAATCCGGCCGAGGCAGAGCTCTTCGAAGATGACCCGGTTCACGGTGTCGCGCTGCGCGGGAGCCGGAACGACGGCCTCGATCCCGTGTTGCTGCCGCAGTGGCCCCCGGACGAAGGTGTCTTCCATGGTGTAGCGGGTCGCCAGCAGCAGCGGGCGCTTTACCCCGGCCAGTTGAAGG
>JASFVZ010000292.1:0-4086 GCA_050049565.1 Chromatiaceae bacterium
GCGACCCACCCGAATGATGTTGCGGGCGGCCCTGCCAACCGGCGTGTACAGCAGGCCGTCGCGGCCGACGAAATAGCGCTGATCCAGGTATTGGCGCGCGAGTTCCTGCAATCTTGTCATTGGGCTCCTCCGGGCAACGCGAAGTGCGCATTGCCGTGGATCGGATAGCGGCCGAGGTCGGCGAAACTTGACCAGCGAAGGCCCGCCATCCACCCCACGAACTCCCGCACTTGACGCACCCGGTCGCGAGCCGACTGTGCGTACCCGCGGTTGCAGTCTGCCAAGTTACGCCTAGGATAGCGGCGAGCGAATCCATCTCGGGTCGCCCGGGACCCGGCGATAGGCGTCGGATCGCGGGTCTCCCGTCCACTCCTGCCGCAGAGGAAGACCGATGACCACCAGCGTGAGCCCGATGCAGTACCTCGATAAGGCGATGAACGCCCTGCATGACATGGGACTGGTCCCCGAAGAAGGGAGCGACCAGGAGGCGCCGATCATCGCGCTGCTCAACCAGATCTCTGACCTCGACGAGGCCCGCGTCGCGGCGATCGCCCGCACGCTCGACAAGGCCTCGCTGTTCAACGACGTGGTTCGCGAACAGGTCCAGGCGATGGAGATCGGCGAGCGCTACGAGAAGATCACCGAGGCGTTCAACAGCATCCGCGACGACGCCAAGTCCATGGTCGAGCAGATCGAGGACGGCAAGCTCGATACCTTCGAACGGATCAGCAACGTCTGGATGAAGGCGACCCGCGGCGACATCGCCAGCCGCTTCGACAAGATCAAGGAGACCTATCTCGACGTCACCGCCTCGACCAACGACCAGATCCAGCGCGAGAACCGCATCCTCGAGGCCTACCAGGACTTCCGCGGTGCGCTGAAGGAATCCGAGGTGCTGGCGCTCGAGGTGCTGAAGCAGGCCGAGGCCAACCTCGCCGCGGCCAAGGCGGCGCTGGCCGAGTCGATGCAGGCCGTCGAGGCGTTCAGCGGCGACAACGCGGCCGAGCGCGCCCGCCTCGAGATGGCGCGCGACCAGAAGGTCCGCGACCTGCAGCGCGAGGACAAGCGCTACCAGATCTCGAAGGATCTCTCGGACAACCTCACCGTCAGCTACAACACCTCCGAGGTCGTGATGGCGCGACTGCTGCAGACGACCACGGCAAAGGAACGGGTCTATGCGCAGGCGGTCAGCTTTTTCGGCACCAACGAGGTCGTACTGACCGCGATGACCGCCTCGTTCACCGGGATGTTCGGGCTGCACGAGGGCACGCAGACCATCGAGGCGATGAAGGACGGGATGAGCAAGTCACTCGAGGACCTCGCCGATATCGGCGGCAAGGTCCAGGAGGCGGCGGTGCGCGCCGGCTATGGGCCGACGATCCGCGCCGAGTCGGTCAAGAAGCTGGTCGACTCGGTCGTCGCCTGGCAGAGCAAGTCGCACGAGATCATCGACGAGATGCGCAAACTCGCCACCGCGAACGCCGAGGAGATCCGCACCGCGGTCGAAGACGGTAAGCGCCAGCTCGCGCGCCTCGCCGAGGAAGGTAAAGGGCTGGCGCTCGAGCTCGACGCATGAGCGAGGCCGCCGGGGCCACTGCGGACACGGCCGATCCCGCCGCGCCGGCTGGCGCTGAGCGGCCGCCGCTCGACGACGTCATGCTCGCGATGGACGTGGTCGATACGCTGCGCCGGCGCGAGCGTCTGGTCGCGCGTGAACTGGATGAACTCGGCCGGGCCGAAGACCTCAAGCAGCGGCTCAGGCGGATCTATGCGCAGCAGGGTCTGGACGTGCCCGACCATGTGATCGAGCAGGGCGTCGCGGCGCTGCGCGAAGACCGCTTCACCTACAAGCCGGTGACCGAGGGCATGGGCCGGCGACTCGCGCTGATCTACATCGAGCGTGATCGCTGGCTCAAGTGGATCAGCGGTGGCTTCGCGGCGATCGTCGCGGCCGCCGCGATCAACTGGTTTGCGTTCATCGCCCCGGACCGGGCGTTGCCGGAGAAGATCGCCGCGCTCCACGCGGCCGCCAGCGCGGTGGTCATCGCCGAGCCGGCCCGCGCCGAGCTCGATGACCTGCATGCCCGTGCGCAGAGCGCCCTGGCCGAAGACGATGCCGACGCGGCGCGTGCCGCACTCGAGGGGATCGAAGGGCTCAACGCCCGACTGCGCCAGGCGTACGTGCTGCAGATCGTCAACCGGCCGGGTCAGCCGTCCGGTGTCTGGCGTGTGCCCGATGTCAACCAGACGGCACGCAATTACTATGTGGTCGTCGAGGCGATCGGACCGGACGGCGAAGCAGTGACGGTCGAGATCGAGAACGAGGAGACCGGCCGAACGGAGGCGGTGACGAGCTGGGGTCTGCGGGTCGACGAGGCGACCTTCGAGGCGGTGAAACGCGACAAGCAGGACGATGGCATCATCGAGCGCGACCGGGTCGGCAGCAAGCCACGCGGCCACCTCGAACCGAGTTACGAGATCCCCACCACCGGCGGCGCGATCACGCGCTGGTAATACGACGACCATGATCTCCGGCAGACAGGCGCTCAGTGCGATCGACCAGACCCTCGACAAGGTCCGTGCACAGATCGATGCCACGGAGCGCCAGGTCCGCGAAGAAGGCGACCGCTTGCGCGCGGAACAACAGGCGCAGCTCGCCCAGCTGCGGGCGCTGGCCAAGGTTCGCCTCGACCGGCTCGACGACCCGGCGATCGACGCCCAGCTCGACCATGCAGAACGCCAGGCCGCCGCGCTGCTCGAACAGCGCGAGGCCGCGCTGACCGCCCTCAACGAGCGCATCGCCGCGGTCGAGCAGCAGCGCGAGGCATACAAGGCTGAGCGGCAGCAGCAGGCGACCAGCCTCGATGCCGCGGTCGCCGTGGTCGACCTCGCCGAGGCCAGGACCCAGGCGCGACTGGACAAGGATCCCGCCTACCGGGAGCAGCGCGCGCGTGCGGAGGAAGCCGAGCGCAAGGCGGCGCATGCCGACGACAAGGCGCAGCGCAGCCAAAACGAGCTCGATGCGAAGGGCAGGGCGTATCGTGACGACCCGCTGTTCATGTACCTCTGGCGACGCGACTACGGCCTGCCGGCCTACAAGGCCAACGGCCTGACCCGCTGGCTGGATGGCAAGGTCGCACGGCTGATCGGCTTCGCCGATGCGCGCGCCAACTTCGCGCGGCTCAGCGAGATCCCGCGCCGGCTCCGGGAACATGCCGTCCATCTGCTCAAGCTCGCCGACGAGGCCTTTCTTGAGCTCAAGGCGCTCGACGAGGCCGCGCAGGCCGACGACGGTATCCCGGCGCTGCAGGACAAGGTCGCCGAAGAGCAGCGCCTGCTCGACCAGATCGACGAACGCATCGCCGCCGCCGAGGCCGGGTACCAGGGCATGCTCGCCGAGCGTGCGGCCTTCGCGCTCGGTGAGGATGCGCATACGCTGGAGGCGATCGACTATCTCGCGACCGAGTTTCGGCGCGCCGAGGTCGGCGAACTGCGCAACGACGCCTACAACACGCCGTACCCGGACGACGACGTGATCGTCAGCCGGCTGGCCGAGCACGAGACCGAGCAGCAACAGATCCTGGGTACCCTCGAGGATCTGAAGCGGCTGCTCGGCCAGCACCGCGAGCGACTGCAGGAGCTGGAGAATCTGCGCATCGACTTCAAGCGCAAGCGCTATGACCGGGCGGGCTCGATGTTCAGCGGCGACGCGATCCTGCCGATGCTGCTCGGCCAGTTCCTGTCCGGCCTGCTCGACAGCCGGATGCTGTGGCGCGTGCTGCAGGAGCATCACCGCGTCCGGCCAAGGCGCTCGAACCCGGATTTCGGATCGGGCGGTTTCGGGCGCGGGACGGTCTGGCGCGGCGGTATGGGTGACCTCGGCGACATCGTCGGCAAGATCGGCCGCGGCGGGTTCGGTGGCAGGGGCGGCGGTGGATTCGGCGGTGGCGGTGGTTTCCGCACCGGCGGGGGGTTCTGAGCCGGCCCCACGGAACCCTGTCGACCGACGATCTCGTCGTAGGTCGGGCTGTGCCCGACATCTTTGCGGCCGGCACAGCCGGAACTACGAAGCTCCTACCTGTAGGT